>NZ_JBEORF010000018.1:0-141049 GCF_040302125.1 Nocardioides sp. NPDC127514
GGCGCACCCGCCGAGGTCGACTCAGCGGCCTTCGTGATGAGCGCCTTGGCGTCTGGTTTCGTCGCCCACAACTACATTCTCGGCCGCCACAACGACCGACTCGGCCGGACGTTCTCAGTCGACGGAGTCGAAGGTCTCCGGGCGATGCTCGACGCCGAAGCGGTCGGTGGGCCAGAAGACGACGGCGACGCGGCCGACGACGTCCGAGACGGGTACGAACGCGTTCGAGCAGGCCTCGTCGCCCGACTCCTGGCGTTCGGGGCTGCACAGATGGAAGGACGAGTCGGCGGAGTTGGCACGGTTGTCGCCCATCACGAAGATCCGGCCCTCGGGGACGACGGCCTTCCACCCCCGGCAGCCGCCCGTGACGTACGACCCGTTGTCCTGCGCCATCGGGCCGTCGCAGGTGTCGGCGGGGGCGATGAAGGACGACGCGTCCACGGGCGTGCCGTTGACGACGATCCGACCCGACTCGCAGCACTCCACGGTGTCGCCCGCGACTCCGATGACCCGCTTCACCAGGTGGTCACCGGTCGGGTAGAGCCCGATCTTGGCGAGCACGGCCCTGAAGCCGGTCGGGGCAGGTGCGATCTGGTTGGCGGAGAGCCAGCCGCCGGGATCGGTGAAGACGACGACGTCGCCGCGTTCGGGCGTGCCGCCCATCCAGTAGGACGGCTTCTCCACCAGTACGCGGTCGTTGACCTCCAGCCCGGGCTGCATCGACTCGGAGGGGATGTAGAACGCCTGGGCGAGGAACGTCTTGATGACGACGGCGAGCAGGATCGCCGTCACTGCGATGATCAGGATCTCGACGAGCGACCCCAGAACTCCCCGCTGCCGTCGGCCTGACCCCACCGACGCCTCCCGCTCTGCCCCCATGCTGAGACCCTATCCAGACGACGGGTCCGGCCCGGGCGCTATCCAGAATTCACGGGCGCGCGGCGCCGCTCCTGCCCTAGGGTTCCTCACTCATCCGGACCCGAGGGGCGTCATGACCAACACACTGGAATCCCCGACCCATGAGCGTGCCGAGAAGGGCCCGTGGGCGATCTGGACCGTCCTGGCCCTGGCTGTGATCGTCGCCGTCGTGGCAGGAGTCCTCGGCTATCTGGGCGTCTCGCGGGCGACCACTCAGGCGGGACCCAGCGCGCGGACCGTGACGCTCGCCGAGGCTCTCCCGGAGACGTTCGACCTCGCGGCCAACCTGTCCTTCGAACGCGATGCGATGACGGCCGGCGTACCTCCCGTCGTGCTCCGGCCGATCCAGCAGTCCACCGACGAGTCGGCGCAGGGGTGGCGCGCTCGGGTGCAGGAGATCGACGGCGGCGACAAGGAGCTCGACGCGACGCTCGCCCGGGTCGCCGAAGGTGTCGATGGCATCGATGGGCTGCGTACGCAGATGCTGGACGATCGCGCCAAGGGAACAGAGGGATACACCGCCCTGAGCAACGACTTGTTCAGCATCGCCGACGAGCTGCCGAACCCGGGCGATGGCCAGGCCGCCTCGTCGATCGAGGCGATCGGCCACATGCCCGAGGCATGGGAGGCACTGGGCCAGGAGCGCGCGATCATGATGGCTGTGCTCTCCAGCTCACCGCCGACCGTCGCGAAGCAGATGAGCGACAACGAGATCGCGGCGCTCACCGAGGCGGAGGCGGAGCTGCGGCGCTCGCTCGCCGCCCTCTACGAGGGGTCGTCGGCGGACCAGCGTCGACGTCTAGACGAGCTGACGAACGGAACGGCCACGGAGGGTGCCACCGGCGTGCCGGCCCACCAGGCCGTCAACGAGGTCATCGCCGGTGGCGGCACGGCACTGACCCTGGATTCGTACGTCACGTCCAGCAACGACTTCATGCGCGGCCTGCGGGAGGTGCTCATCGTCTCCGCCGAGGAGATCGCCGAGGAGGCGCGGGCCGACCGCGACGACGCGACCCGCACCGCGCTCGTCGCGCTCGTCCTCACGTTCGCGGTCGTGAGCGTCCTCGCCGTCATCGTGATCGTGCTCGTGGTCGTGCTGGTGGTCCTGGTCTCCCGGCGCCGATCCGCGAACACGCGTGGAGCCCGCCGATAGGGTCGGAGCGTGTCCGACCTCGACCCACGGCTCAACGCTCTCGAAGCGGATCTCAAGACTCGGGGAAGCGTGCTGGTCGCCTTCTCCGGCGGCGCCGACAGTGCCTTCCTCCTGGCGGCCGCAGCCAGGGCTCTGGGCAGCGACAACGTCGCCGCCGCGACCGGCTATTCGCACAGTCTTCCGATCGCGGAGAGGGACCCGGCCGCCGAGTTCGCGAAGAGTCTCGGCGTACGCCTCATCACCCCGCAGACCCACGAGATGGAGCGGGAGGGCTACCGGGCCAACGGCACCGACCGATGCTTCTTCTGCAAGGCGGAGCTGCTCGACACCCTCGTGCCGCTGGCGCGCGAGCTGGGCCTGGCCCACGTGGCCACCGGCACCAACGCCGACGACGCGATCGAGGGGCTCAACGGCCTCCGCCCCGGCATCCGCGCGGCCGCCGAGCGTGGTGCGATCACGCCGCTCAAGGACGCCGGGCTGACCAAGGCGCAGATCCGCGAGGCCTCGCGCCGCTGGGAGCTGCCGACCTGGGACAAGCCGGCCGCGGCCTGCCTCTCCAGCCGGATCGCCTATGGCCTCGAGGTCACCCCGAGGCGCCTCGCGCGCGTGGAGAGAGCAGAGCAGGGCGTACGCAGCGTCCTGGCCGCGCGCGGCCACGACGCCGCCAGGGTGGACCTGCGCGTGCGTGACCACGGGGAGAAGGCCACCGTGGAGCTGTCCGCTACCCTCCTGCCTCTCGACCCCCACCATGCCGACGAGGTGCTCAAGACAGTGACCGACGCAGGATTCCCCGCCGCGGAGATCGACCCACGGGGCTTCCGCTCCGGATCGATGAACCAGAAGGCAGTCAAGTGAGCGAGCGTCGGCGAGTGAACCACGAGCACAACACGCCGTTGCCTCCGTATTCTGGCGCCTGCGCTACGGAGGTGGCGGCGTGAGGGAGTTCTGGGACACGATCACCGCGACCCAGACCGTCCCCGAAGCGCCCTGGCTGATTGGCGCCGGCGTCGTCGCCCTGGTGCTGGTCGTGTGGCGGGGAACCTGGCGCACCGTCCGCCTCGGCGTCACCGTCGTCCACGAGGCCGGGCACGCTGTGGTCGCGGTCCTGGTGGGCAGGCGCCTGGCCGGGATCAAGCTCCACTCCGACACCTCGGGCGTGACCCTCTCACGCGGCAAGCCGTCCGGTCCGGGCATGGTGGCGATGCTCGCGGCCGGCTATCTCGCCCCGGCGCTCCTCGGCCTGCTCAGCGCGACCATGCTCGCCGCGGGTCATGCCCTGGGACTGCTGTGGCTCCTGGTGGCCGCGATGCTCGTGCTGCTGCTGTGGGTGCGCAACGGCTACGGCCTCGTCGTCCTGCTGGTGCTCGGCGCAGCCCTGGGCGCGATCAGCTGGTACGCCGACGGCCGCCTCCAGACCATCGTCGCCACGCTGGTCACCTGGCTGCTCCTGCTCGCCTCACCGAGGCCGCTCTTGGAGCTCCTCGGCCGCGGCGAGCGAGGCCGCCGCGGCTCCGACCCCGACCAGCTCGCCGGCCTGACCGGCATCCCGTCGGTGCTCTGGATCCTGGTCCTGCTGGCGGTGAACCTCGCCGGCCTGGTGGTCGGCGTGCAGACCCTGATCCCCGACCTGAGCTGGATCTAGAGCTCGAACTCGTCGGCGATCTGGCGCAGCGCGGGGGAGACCTTCTTGGCCAGCTCGCGCGTGGGCGGGCGGCCCTGGGCGTAGCCGTCGCGGATGTCGTCGAGGAGCTTGATCACGTTCTCGACGATCAGCTCCATCTCCTCGGGCTTGCGGCGCTTGGCGGCACGCTGGCGCCCGGCGACGGACGGGGAGCGCTCCAGAATGGTCACCGAGAGCGCCTGCTCACCGCGGCGCCCCTGGGCGATGCCGAACTCCACCCGGGTGCCGGCCTTCAAGGTCTTGGCAGCGCCCTCGGGGAGCGCGTCGGCGTGGACGTACACGTCCGGACCGTCGTCCTGCGACAGAAACCCGAAGCCCTTGGTGGCGTCGAACCACTTGACCTTGCCAGTAGGCACGGCAGCTTGCCCCTTCCTCGCGCATCAGCGCTTCAAACGTACGTCGCCCGGCGACTGTGACGGCCGACGCGGGAGAGCCTAGTCCTCAGCGCCCAGGGACGCGTGAGGTATTCCCCTCTCCGGCGTCGACGGCATCCACGGATGGCTCGCCATGTCGTCCCTCGTGCGGGTGGGGCCTATACTCCGCCTACCCCTCCATAGATTTGCAAATGATTTCGTACACCATTGGTAATCGAGACCACTTATGACGTAAGTTTGCGTCGCCAAAGACTGCAGACAGGTACGCCCGGGTGCCAGCAGACTTCGCGGCGGGGGACTGGGGTATGCACCACAGACGGTGCATGCCTCTCGGGAATGATGTGACATGGCCACGAGAGGGAGTAATGGCCGAGCCATACGCAAGCACAACCCACCGTCCGGAACGTAAGCCCTGGCAGGGAATTCGAGCGCGCCTCATCTTCGTGCTGCTCATCCCGACCATCGCGGCGATGGTGTTCGGCGGGTTGAGCATTTCGCGCGCCCTCTCAGCCCAGGCGGAAGCACGCCAGGCCGAGACTGTCGCCCAGGCACTGCCTGACACCTACGAACTCGCGATCAACATCCTGTTCGAGCGTGACGGTGCGCTCGCAGGCGTACCCGAGGTCGTCATGCGGCCGCTGCAGCAGAAGACCGACGAGTCGATCGAGGCCTGGAGTGCCAAGGCGAAGGAGATCGACGCCGGCGACGACAAGGACCTCGAGAACAGCATCGTCGAGATCCAGCAGGCCCTCAACGGCATCGACGACCTGCGTGCCCAGATCCAGGAGAAGGACACCGCGGTCGAGGCCCAGCTGGCCTACACGACCGTGATGAACAACCTCTTCGGGATCTCGGCGCAGATGCCGACCCTGGAGAACGACGAGGTCTTCTCCAAGATCGCCGCGATCAGCAACGTGCGTCCCGCCTCGGAGGCCATGGGCAGCGAGCGCGTGATCATGATGAAGGCGCTGAGCAAGAAGGCGGCCGCGGAGAGCAACGGTGCGGTCAACCCCGACGTCCTCACCGACGAAGAGTTCGCCGAGCTCGCCCGTGCCGAGGCCAAGTGGCGCCTGTCGACGGCGGACTACTACGCCAAGACGTCCGACGACATCCGCCAGCAGCTCGACGAGCTGACCAACGACACCACCGACGAGGGTTCGGTCGGCGCGCCCGCTCACCGGGTCGTCAACCAGGTGATCTCCAGCGGCAGCATGGACCGGGTCAAGATGACCCCGGACCAGTACACCGAGGCCAGCACGGAGTTCATCCGTGGTCTGCAGAAGATGATCGTCCAGACCGCGCAGGAGATCAGCGACGACGTCGAGCAGATCAAGAGCGACGCGACCCGCGACGCCATCGTCATCGGGCTCCTCGTTCTCGGTGTTCTGATCTTCGCCCTCGCTGTCGGTCTGGTCGCGGCCCGCTCCATCCTGTCGCCGCTGAGCCAGCTGCGTCGCCTGGCCTACAACCTGGCCAACCACGACCTGCCCGAGCGAGTCGCCTACATGAACCAGGCCGACGGCCCGGTGGATACGCATGTGGAGCCGCTGGACATCGCGCGTCGAGACGAGATCGGTGACGTCGCGGACGCGTTCGACGCGGTCCACGTCGAGGCGATCCGGCTGGCGGGCGAGCAGGCCGAGCTGCGTACGAACGTCGACAAGATGTTCATGAACCTCTCTCGTCGTTCGCAGAGCCTCGTCGAGCGTCAGCTCCAGCTCATCGACCAGCTCGAGGCCAACGAGCAGGACCCCGACGACCTCGCGAACCTGTTCCGCCTGGACCACCTCGCCACCCGAATGCGCCGCAACGACGAGTCCCTCCTGGTCCTCGCCGGTGGCGAGATCGGCCACGCGGCTCGTGGCCCGGTGCCGGTCCTCGACGTCCTCCGTGCCGCGGCCTCCGAGATCGAGCAGTTCGCCCGGGTCGACATCGACTCCGACGAGAACGCCGAGTTCGAGGGCGCGATCGCGGGTGACCTCGTGCACCTGCTCGCGGAGCTGATCGAGAACGCCACCAACTTCTCCCCGCCCGACACCGCGGTCACGATCCGCACCTTCCGCGCCGGCCCCGCCGCGCCGCTGCTGGTCGAGATCGAGGACCTCGGTATCGGCATGACGCCGGAGGAGCTCGACGCGGCCAACATGAAGCTGCGCCGTGCGACCGGCCTCGACGCCGACGTCGCCCGGATGATGGGTCTGGTCGTGGTCGCGCGCCTGGCGGCGCGTCATGGCCTCTACATCGAGCTCGTTCCGAACCGCCCCCGCGGTGTGGTCGCGCGCGTCGAGATGCCGGTCACCACGATCGTCGGCGCTCACGCTGAGGCCCCGTCGGGCCAGCAGCAGGGCTTCGACGCCTACGCCTTCCAGCAGGGCGGCTACGGCCAGCAGACCGGCGCCTACCCGGGCACCGGCGAGCTTCCCTACGAGATGCAGTACGGGATGCCCGCCTACGACGCCCAGCCGTACGCAGGTGGCAACCCCTACGACGTGCCGGTCGGTGCTCTTCCGGCGCCCGAGGCGCCCGCCGCCTCCGCCGCGGCGCCCCCGGCCCTGCCGAGCCGTACGCCTGGTGCGTCCAACCACCCCAACCTCTCCAACGGCGGTGCGTCGGCCTTCCAGCAGGGTGCCAACGGCCACTCGGGCCAGCACAACGGCTTCGGCCAGAGCGGACCGCAGACGGGTCAGCAGCCCGCTTTCGGCGGTGTCCCGCCGATGCCGGGCGACCCGGGCTTCGAGGGTCCGGGCGCGCGTACGGGCAGCTTCCCGGCGCAGCCGCAGCAGTTCAGCGGTGGCCAGCCGCAGTACGGGGGAGACCCGTTCGGCGGCGACCCGTTCGGCGCCAACCAGCCGCCGGCCCCGCAGCAGAACCCCAGCGGCCAGCAGCAGAACTTCCTCTCCAACATGCTGCCGGTCCGCAAGGCCGAGGACCTGGCCGCGCGCTTCCCCGACGGTCGTTTCGACCCGAGCACCGAGACCGGCGAGCTGCCGCGTCGCGACCCGGGCGCGCAGGGCGGCAGCCCGTTCGGCACCGACACCGGCGCGTTCCGCACCTTCGAGCGCCCCAACGAGCGCACCACGCCGCGTACGCCGCCGCCGGGCTTCGGTCCCGACGACGACCCGTTCGGTCCGGCCGGTGACGCGATCGCCCCGGGCCCGATGGGTCCGATGGCTCCGGAGCCGACCAACTCGCCGAACCCGCTCGACTCGACCACCGAGGTTCCGATCCTCGATGACGAGGGCAGCTCGATCTTCGACGACCTGCAGTCCGAGTGGTTCACCCGTCGTCGCCCGCTCGGCGCGCGCCGGGCGATGGAGTCCAAGGGCGACCCGCTCAGCGACCCGATCGCCCCGGCCGCCAAGGCCGGTCCGGGACCCAAGCCCGACGCGGCCCGTCCCGCGGCCGCCCCCGCGGGTGAGCCGGCCGACGAGCCGGTCGCGCAGGACGACGAGCCGACCACGCCGATGAGCTGGTCCTCGCCGGGCGACGAGGGCTGGCGCCGGGCGCAGGAGCTGGAGCAGCTGCAGGAGCAGGAGCCGGCGACGGTCACCCAGGGTGGCCTCCCCGTTCGTGTCCCGGGTCAGAACCTGATCCCAGGTGCGGCGCCTTCGGTCACACCACCGTCATCAGGTCCGCGTAACATGGACGCGCGCCGCACCCGTGGCATGTCCAGCTTCCAGAAGGGCGTCAGCCGCGCCCGCAACAACCCCGCTGATGCGGAAAGCAACCCCGAAGGTGAGGAGCAGCAGTGACAACGGCCCCCGCAGGACTGGACTGGCTTGTCGACAGCCTGACCCAGCGCACCCCTGACATCGCTCACGCGATCTTGGTGTCGGCTGATGGTATGCCGATGGCCAGCTCCGTCGACTTCCCCCCGGACCGGGCCGACCAGCTCTCGGCGATCGCCTCCGGTCTCACCAGTCTTACCCAAGGAGCAGCTCGGTGCTTCGCGGCGGGTAATGTCCAGCAGATGGTCATCGAGATGGACGGTGGCTATCTGGTCCTCATGGCGGTTGGTGAGGGCTCCAGCCTTGCTGCCCTCGCCGCCCCCGACTGCGATCTGGGACAGGTTGGCTACCAGATGCAGCTGTTGATCTCGCGTGTTGCCACCGCCCTCACCCCCGATACCAGAACCGGCGCCTGATCAGTGCCCCGACCCTAGGACCGAGATCGTGAGCAACCACGCATCCGAACCGCCGCCGCTGGTCAGGCCTTATGCCCTGACTCGTGGCCGCACGCAACCCAAGCGCGTCTTCCCGATGGAAGCACTGGTGATCACCGACCGCTACGTGATCGACGGCTACGTCCGGTCGCCCGAGGAGCGGACGATCGCAGAGCTCTGCCGCGAGAGCCGTTCCGTCGCTGAGGTCGCGGCGCTCATCCGGGTGCCCCTGGGTGTCGCCCGAGTCCTGATCGGTGACCTTGCGGAGCGCGGCGTGGTGCAGGTGCACGCCAGCAAGGTCCCGGACGCCCCGGACACCGCTCTCCTCGAGCGCGTGCTGTCCGGCCTGAGGAAGCTTTGACAGGAGTAATGCAGTGACCACCGACTCCAAGCAGGCGACGATGTCTGCGAAGATCGTCATCGTCGGCGGGTTCGGCGTTGGTAAGACGACCTTCGTGGGCTCCGTCTCGGAGATCGTCCCCCTGACGACCGAGGCCGTGATGACGCAGGCGACCGCCGGCGTCGACGACCTCTCCGCAGTGCCCAACAAGAAGACGACCACGGTCGCGATGGACTTCGGCCGAGTCTCCCTCGACTCCGACCTGATCCTCTACCTGTTCGGCACCCCCGGTCAGAACCGCTTCTGGTTCATGTGGGACGACCTGACCCAGGGCGCCATCGGCGCCGTGGTGCTCATCGACACCCGTCGCCTCGCCGACTCCTTCGGCGCGATCGACTACTTCGAGTCCCGCAACGTGCCGTTCGTCGTGGCCCACAACGTCTTCGGCGCCAACCAGGCCTACAAGCCGGAGCAGATCCGCGAGGCCCTGGCTCTGCGCCCGGACATCCCGATCGTCACCTGTGACGCTCGCGACCGTCAGTCGACCAAGGCGACGCTGATCTCGCTCGTCGAGTACGTCCTCTCCATGGTCTCCACGCGCGCTCTTCAGTAGCCAAGCGTCACCGACACCCGCCGTAGCCACGCTCCGGCGGGTGTCGGCTATTTCGAGGACTGTCGTGACTGTGCAGTAGAGGCGTACGTCTGGGAGGATCACGCGTTGTGCTGAAGTTCAGGTTGTGGTGGCGCAAGGTGACCCCGAAGTGGCACCTGAGGCGCATGTGGGTGAAGATGTGGTCCGTGATCACGACCCCGTACGCCGATGCGACGGCCGTCGCTGCCGTCGACGAGGCCCGCGCCGCGCTCCTGTCCGACGTGCCAGCCGGTGACGTCGGAGAACATCTCGGCCATGTGGTCGAGAAGGGTGCTGGCCCGGGCGTCGTGACCCACCTGTTCGCCTGCACCCGCAAGGGCTACGTCGGGTGGCACTGGTCGGTCACGCTCGTCACCGTGCCCTCGCTCGACGGCCCGGGATTCGGCGTCGATGCTCCGGTGACCATCAACGAGGTCGTCCTCGTCCCCGGTGACGCCGCGATCGTCGCGCCGGCCTGGGTGCCCTACCGCGAACGGATCAAGCCGGGCGACCTCTCACCCGGCGATCTGCTCCCGGTCGAGGACGACGACGCGCGGCTGGTCCCGACGTACGCCTTCGGTGACGACCCGCTCGACGCCGACGAGAAGGCTCAGGTGCGCGAGGTCGCCAAGGATCTCGGCCTCGGCCGTGTCCGGACCCTGTCCATCTCCGGCTTCGACGCCGCCGCCGAGCGGTGGTACGCCGGTGACGGCGGTCCCGAGGCGCCGCTCGCGCAGGCCGCTCCCGACCAGTGCCACAGCTGTGGCTTCCTGGTCCGGCTGACCGGCCACCTGGCCACGAGCTTCGGTGTCTGCGCCAACGGCGACGCCAACGACGACGGCAAGGTGGTCAGCCTCAACCACGGGTGCGGTGCGCACTCGGAGGTGCGGCTGGCGAAGAAGCACGAGCCGCAGCCGCTGCCGGACCCGGTCTTCGACACGATCAGCGACGACGCCGAGCCCTTCTAGCCGAGCGGTTCTAGGCGAGGCCCTCGGCGCGCAGCCGGCGGGTCTTGCGGCGCCGGGTCAGCTCGATGCCGATCGCGCCGATGCCGAAGGCGGCCAGGCAGGTCCAGATCCACCAGGTCCAGCCGCGGTCGTTGAGCAGACCCCAGAAGGGGAGCAGGGCCACGAACCCGACCAGCCAGCCGAGGGTGGCGAGCTCGAAGGCACGGATGCCGTCCTGGTCGACGAGCTCGATCTTCGGCTCGGGGACGGCCTGGGCCGGCTCCTCGACAGGCGGCTCGTCGTAGCCGTAGTCCTGGGGGTAGCCATGCCCATCGTCGGACTGAGCCTCGGCGTAGTAGTCGCCGTCGTACCCGTCGTACTGCTGCTCCGGGTAGGTGCCGGAATAGTCGTCGTCGCGGTACTGGTCGCTCATGGCATCCAATCTAGTAGGTCACCACGAGCCGGTAGGGTTGGGTGGAAACGCTGACGACCTGGGAGGTCCCTGATGGCTTCGCTCCGCTGCCCCTGTGGCACCAACTTCCGCACGGAGACCGACGACGAGCTGGTCGAGAAGGTGCAGGAGCACCTCGCCGAGGCTCACCCCGGCCGCACGTACAGCCGCGACGACATCCTGATGCTCGCCGCAATGTCCTGACGCTGTGACGGCGCCCTCACCCGGGCGCCGTCTCTTCCCGGAATAGTTAGCGCCGGTAAGCAGTTATGCTTACCGACATGCCTACCGCACAGCCAGCCTCCGCGCCCGACGCGGCCTCTGACATCCCCGAGGTCGCCTCGGTGCTGCGCACCTCCGTCATGCGGATGCGCCGCCGCCTGGCCAACGAGCGCCACCCTGACAACGACCTCTCCCTGGGGTCGATGGCGGTACTCGGGGCGTTGTACGCCAACGACGAGATGACTCTCGGCGCCCTCGCCGGCCGCGAGCGCGTCCAGCCGCCGAGCATGACCAGGATGGTCAACTTCCTCGAGGAGGGCGGCTACGTCGTACGCCGCCAGGGCGAGACCGACCGCCGCCAGGTGCTGGTCTCGATCACCGACAAGGGCCGCCGGACCGTACGCAAGGACCGGCTCAGCCGGGACGCCTGGCTCGCCCAGCAGCTCGTCGACCTCGATGCGGAAGAGCTCGCCGCCCTCCGCACAGCCGCTTCGATCATGGAGAGAATAGCCACCAGTTGAGTCCCACGTTCCGTTCCCTGCGCAGCCACAACTACCGCCTCTACCTAGCCGGCAGTGTCGTCTCCAACGTCGGCACCTGGATGCAACGCATCGCTCAGGACTGGTTGGTCCTGAGTCTTGGCGGCGGGGGAGCGGCACTCGGTATCACCACCGGTCTGCAGTTCCTGCCCATCCTCCTGCTCAGCCCCTACGCCGGGGTCATCGCAGACCGCTTCCCGAAGCGCCGCCTGCTGCAGGCCGCCCAGGGGTGGATGGCCCTGATGTCGCTGCTCCTCGGTGTGCTGGCGGTGAGCGGCCACGCCGAGGTGTGGATGGTCTATGTGATCGCGTTCCTCTTCGGCACCGGTGCCGCCTTCGACGGCCCGGGCCGGCAGTCGTTCGTCTCGGAGATGGTCCACCCCGACGACCTCACCAACGCCGTCGGCCTCAACTCGGCCTCGTTCAACCTCGCCCGCCTGATCGGGCCGGCGCTGGCCGGGCTCCTCATCGGCTCGCTGGGTAGCGGCCCCGAGGCGACCGGCTGGGTGATCCTCATCAACGCCGTCTCCTACCTCGCCGTGATCGGCCAGCTGCAGCGGATGAACACCGCCGAGCTGCACTCGCCCGACCCCGTCGCCCGGCGGAGCGGGATGCTGCGCGAGGGCATCGGCTACATCCGTACGCAGCCCAAGATGCTGATGGTCCTGGTGATCATCTTCTTCGTCGGCACCTTCGGGGCGAACTTCCCGATCACCTCGGCGCTGATGGCGACCGAGGAGTTCGGCAAGGGCGCCAGCGAGTACGGCCTGCTCGGCACCGTCCTGGCCATCGGCTCGCTCTCCGGTGCCCTGCTCGGCGCCCGCCGCACCCGGATCCCCCTCAGGCTGATCGTGCTGGCGGCGACCGGGTTCGGCCTCACCGTCATCGTGTCCGGGCTGATGCCGACGTACGCCCTCTTCGCCCTGATCTCGCCCGTGCTCGGCTTCTTCACGATCACGACCCTCAACGCCTGCAACGCCACGATGCAGACCGAGGCGGCCCCGGAGTTCCGCGGCCGGGTGATGGCGATCTACATGACCGTCCTGATGGGCGGCACCCCGCTGGGCGCCCCGCTCATCGGCTTCGTCGGCGAGCACTTCGGCGCCCGCACGACCCTGTACGCGAGTGGCGCTCTGGTGCTGTTGGGTACGCTTGCGGGGGTGCTGCTCCTTGCCGCACTCAGAGGTGGTATCCGGGCCGTTTTGACCCCCTCTCAAGCCGCCGGGTAGCCTCTGAAGCGTGTCTGGGACAACCAGGCCGTCGCGCGTGCCCGGAACAAGCTCGAGAGATAGGTCTCGGACCCGGGTTCGGCGCCCTCAGTACGGGGTTCGGTTCGAAAGATCCGCCCACTTGTGCGTTGAGGTCAGGGCGACACGCCCGACCTCGGGGGCGAGGCGGGACCAGTTGGTATCGCACCACCTGGACGCACAACATTGGATCCTTCGCGGCAGAGCGCCGCGTAGTGAGAGCAGAAAAGAAGGGGAACCACCGAGGTGCCCACAATCAACCAGCTGGTCCGCAAGGGCCGCGAGGACAAGGCGACGAAGTCGAAGACGCCTGCCCTCAAGGGATCGCCGCAGCGCCGTGGCGTCTGCACGCGCGTCTACACCACCACCCCGAAGAAGCCGAACTCCGCCCTCCGGAAGGTCGCCCGTGTGCGTCTCTCCTCCGGCGTCGAGGTCACCGCTTACATCCCGGGTGTGGGTCACAATCTTCAGGAGCACTCCATCGTGCTCGTCCGCGGCGGTCGTGTGAAGGACCTCCCCGGTGTTCGTTACAAGATCATTCGCGGCTCGCTCGACACCCAGGGCGTGAAGAACCGCAAGCAGGCCCGGAGCCGCTACGGCGCCAAGAAGGAGAAGTGAGATGCCTCGTAAGGGTCCCGCTCCCAAGCGTCCGCTCGTCGTCGACCCCGTCTACGGCTCGCAGCTCGTAACCCAGCTCGTCAGCAAGGTCCTGCAGGACGGCAAGAAGCAGGTCGCGCAGCGCATCGTCTACACCGCGCTCGAGGGCTGCCGTGAGAAGACCGGCACCGACCCCGTGGTCACGCTCAAGCGCGCCATGGACAACGTGAAGCCGGCCATCGAGGTCAAGTCCCGCCGTGTCGGTGGCGCGACCTACCAGGTTCCGGTCGAGGTCAAGGGCACGCGTGGCACCACGCTCGCGCTGCGCTGGCTCGTCGGCTACGCCCAGGACCGTCGTGAGAAGACGATGGCCGAGCGCCTGATGAACGAGATCCTCGACGCGAGCAACGGCCTCGGCGCCGCTGTGAAGAAGCGCGAGGACACCCACAAGATGGCCGAGTCCAACAAGGCCTTCGCGCACTACCGCTGGTGACGTACGGCGGGGTGCCTGCCGCACAATGTGGGCACCCCGCCCATCCAGACCGAAGACAATCTCTTTAAGGAACGCTGAAGACAGTGGCCGTCGACATCACCACGGACCTCAATGTGGTCCGCAACATCGGCATCATGGCGCACATCGATGCCGGTAAGACCACCACCACCGAGCGCATCCTGTTCTACACCGGTATCTCGTACAAGATCGGTGAGGTCCACGAAGGCGCAGCCACGATGGACTGGATGGAGCAGGAGCAGGAGCGCGGCATCACGATCACGTCCGCCGCGACCACCTGCTGGTGGAAGGACCACCAGATCAACATCATCGACACCCCGGGGCACGTCGACTTCACCGTCGAGGTGGAGCGCTCGCTGCGCGTCCTGGACGGTGCTGTCGCCGTCTTCGACGGTGTCGCCGGTGTCGAGCCGCAGTCGCAGACCGTGTGGCGTCAGGCGAACAAGTA
Source organism: Nocardioides sp. NPDC127514 (assembly GCF_040302125.1). Taxonomy (NCBI): domain Bacteria; kingdom Bacillati; phylum Actinomycetota; class Actinomycetes; order Propionibacteriales; family Nocardioidaceae; genus Nocardioides; species Nocardioides sp. NPDC127514. The sequence continues at coordinate 14,222 of NZ_JBEORF010000018.1, forward strand.
CGCCGTCCCGCGGATGTGCTTCGTCAACAAGCTCGACCGCACCGGTGCCGACTTCTACATGGTCGTCGACTCCATCGTCGACAAGCTGCACGCCACCCCGCTGGTGCTGCAGCTGCCGATCGGTGCCGAGTCCGACTTCATCGGCGTCGTCGACCTGATCGAGATGAACGCCAAGGTCTGGCGCGGCGAGACCCAGCAGGGTGAGGACTACGTCGTCGAGGGCATCCCCGCCGACATGGCCGACAAGGCCGCCGAGTGGCGCGAGAAGCTCGTCGAGACCCTCGCCGAGGCCGACGACGACATCATGGAGGTCTACCTCGAGGAGGGCGACGTCTTCGACGTTCCCACCCTGAAGGCCGCCATCCGTCGTGCGACCCTCGCCGACAAGCTCAACCCGATCCTCACCGGCACCGCGTTCAAGAACAAGGGCGTCCAGCCCCTGCTCGACGCGATCGTCGACTACCTGCCCTCGCCCATCGATGTCGAGTCGATCATCGGCCACGACGTCAAGGACGAGGAGCTCGAGGTTTCTCGCAAGCCTTCCGAGGACGAGCCGTTCTCCGGCCTGGTCTTCAAGATCGCTTCCGACCCGCACCTGGGCAAGCTGTTCTACCTGCGCGTCTACTCCGGCAAGGTCGAGGCGGGTGCGACCGTGGTCAACCCGATCAACGGCCGCAAGGAGCGCATCGGCAAGATCTACCAGATGCACGCGAACAAGCGTGAGGAGATCAACTCGGTGGGCGCCGGCCAGATCGTGGCCGTCATGGGTCTGAAGGACACCAAGACCGGTCACACCCTGTGCGACCCGTCCAACCCGGTCGTCCTCGAGTCGATGAGCTTCCCGGCCCCCGTGATCGAGGTCGCCATCGAGCCGAAGACCAAGGGTGACCAGCAGAAGCTGGGCACGGCGATTCAGCGCCTCACCGAAGAGGACCCGACCTTCACGGTCAAGACCGACGAGCAGACCGGCCAGACCATCATCGCTGGTATGGGCGAGCTCCACCTCGAGGTCTTCGTCGACCGGATGAAGCGCGAGTTCAAGGTCGAGGCCACCGTCGGCAAGCCGCAGGTCGCCTACCGCGAGACGCTTCGCAAGAAGGTCGAGAACCACAGCTACACCCACAAGAAGCAGACCGGTGGTTCGGGTCAGTTCGCGAAGGTCGTCATCTCCGTCGAGCCCAACATCGACGAGGAGACCGGCCAGGGTGCGGGCTACGAGTTCGTCAACAACGTCACCGGTGGTCGCGTGCCGAAGGAGTACATCCCTTCGGTCGACCAGGGTGCTCAGGACGCCATGGAGTTCGGTATTCTCGCCGGCTTCCCCATGGTCGATGTGAAGGTCTCGCTCGAGGACGGCGCCTACCACGACGTCGACTCCTCCGAGCTCGCCTTCAAGATCGCCGGCAACCAGGCCTTCAAGGAGGCCGCGCGCATGGCGAAGGCCGTCCTGCTGGAGCCGATGTTCGCCGTCGAGGTGACGACCCCTGAGGCGTTCCTCGGCACCGTTATCGGTGACATCAACTCCCGTCGCGGCCAGGTGTCTTCGCAGGAGGAGCGCCACGGCGACATGGTCGTCCAGGCTCTCGTCCCGCTGTCCGAGATGTTCGGGTACGTCGGTGACCTCCGGTCCAAGACCAGCGGTCAGGCGTCGTACTCGATGGAGTTCGACTCGTACGCCGAGGTTCCCACGAACGTCGCCGACGAGATCATCAAGAAGGCCCGTGGCGAGTGACCTTCGGGTCGCCCGTCCAGGGACTTCGGCAGCAACACCACTCAGTACGAGTCAGTAAGAAAATCACACCAGGAGGAGCCCACAGTGGCTAAGGCGAAGTTCGAGCGGAACAAGCCGCACGTCAACATCGGCACCATCGGTCACATCGACCACGGTAAGACGACCCTTACCGCGGCGATCTCGAAGGTGCTGCACGCGAAGTACCCGGACCTGAACCCGGAGTTCGCGTTCGAGGACATCGACAAGGCCCCCGAGGAGCGCCAGCGCGGGATCACGATCTCGATCGCGCACATCGAGTACCAGACCGAGTCGCGTCACTACGCTCACGTCGACTGCCCGGGTCACGCGGACTACATCAAGAACATGATCACCGGTGCCGCGCAGATGGACGGCGCGATCCTCGTGGTCGCCGCCACCGACGGCCCGATGCCGCAGACCAAGGAGCACGTGCTCCTGGCCCGCCAGGTCGGCGTGCCGTCGATCGTCGTCGCGCTCAACAAGTGCGACATGGTCGACGACGAGGAGCTCATCGAGCTCGTCGAGATGGAGGTGCGCGAGCTCCTCAGCGAGTACGAGTTCCCGGGTGACGACCTCCCGGTCGTGCGCGTTGCCGCTTACCCCGCCCTGCAGGGCGAGCAGAAGTGGATGGACTCGGTCGCCGAGCTCATGCAGGCCGTCGACGACTACATCCCGACCCCGGCTCGTGAGACCGACAAGCCGTTCCTGATGCCCGTTGAGGACGTCTTCACGATCACCGGTCGTGGCACCGTCATCACCGGTCGTATCGAGCGCGGCATCGTCAAGGTCGGCGAGGAGGTCGAGATCGTCGGCATCCGCGAGACCTCGCAGAAGTCGACCGTCACCGGCGTCGAGATGTTCCGCAAGCTGCTCGACGAGGGTCAGGCCGGCGAGAACGTCGGGCTGCTGCTCCGCGGCACCAAGCGCGAGGACGTCGAGCGCGGCATGGTTGTCATCAAGCCGGGCACCACGACCCCCCACACCAACTTCGAGGGCTCTGTCTACATCCTCTCGAAGGAGGAGGGTGGCCGTCACACCCCGTTCTTCAACAACTACCGTCCGCAGTTCTACTTCCGGACCACGGACGTGACCGGCGTTGTGACCCTCCCCGAGGGCACCGAGATGGTCATGCCGGGTGACAACACCGAGATGTCGGTCGAGCTCATCCAGCCCATCGCGATGGACGAGGGTCTGAAGTTCGCTATCCGTGAGGGCGGTCGCACCGTCGGCGCGGGTCGGGTTACGAAGATCATCAAGTGATCGTCTGACTAACGTGAAGGGCCCCCGGAGCCGAAAGGCGAAGGGGGTCCTTCGCGTTAGACAGATGCTCCTTGATGCTTAGGAAAGCGCTGACTCGGCGCAAACGGACCGGAGCGAAGCGAGGACCGGATTGCGCCGCGTCGGCGCGCCACGAGACCAAGGCAAGAAGAAATGACAGACCCAAACCACCCAGTACGCACTCCGCGGCCCCACCAGAAGCTCCTCGACGACGGCCGCACCGTCCGCGAGGTCCTCACCTACACCCGCCGCGGCAGCCGCCTGGACGCCAAGCAGCAGAAGGCGTGGGACGCGTACGCAGCCGAGTGGGTGATCCCCGACGAGGCGGTCGACGAGCCCGGTTTCTCCCTGGAGAGCTGGTTCGGTCGCAAGGCCCCGCTGATCGTGGACATCGGCGGCGGCGTGGGGGAGGCGACCGCGGTGCTGGCGGCCAACCGTCCCGAGGCCAACATCCTGGCACTGGAGGTATGGCGCCCCGGTGTCGCGGAGAGCCTCGCCCGGGTGGGCGCCGCAGGCGCGACGAACGTTCGGTTCTGCAGCGTCGATGCGCTCTGGACACTCGAGAATCTGGTCGAGCCGGGCTCGGTCAGCGAGATCTGGACGTTCTTCCCCGACCCGTGGCACAAGACCCGCCACCACAAGCGGCGACTGGTGACGCCCGCCAACGCGCGGATGATCGCGGAGCGGTTGACTCCCGGCGGCATCTGGCGGCTGGCGACCGACTGGGTCGAGTATGCCGAGCAGATGGTCGAGGTCCTCGACGCCGAGCAGCTGCTGAGCGGTGGCGTCGTCGAGCGTTGGGACGAGCGCCCGGTGACCAAGTTCGAGCGCAAGGGACTGGCCAAGGACCGGGTCATCACCGACCTGCTCTACCGGCGTTGACCCGAACTGCCCGTGTCGTGACTGATCTGTAGACGCGGAACCGCGAAGATCAGCGGCATGAAGTTGTACGCCGACAGGCCCCCACGCCTCGCCGCCCAGCTGCTCGCCGACCTGCTGACGGTGGCGTGGATCGCCGGGTGGGTCCTTATCGGCAGATTCGTCCACGAGATGGTCTCGGCGCTCGCCGTACCCGGCGAGAAGATGGACGACGCCGGCACCTCGCTCTCCGCGAAGATGCTCGAGGCGGCCGGGAAGGTCGATGACCTGCCGCTGGTCAAGGACGGCATCGCGGTCCCGTTCGAGGGCGCCGCGAAGGCCGCCGACCAGCTCCGTGCGGCGGGGGAGGCCCAAGTCGACGCCGTGTCCACCCTCGCGATCTGGCTCGCCGTCGGGGTCGTTGTCGTCCCGGTGCTGATGTGGCTGATGATCTACGTACCGCTGCGATGGCGGTTCATCCGCAACGCGACCTCGACCCAGCGGTTCCTGGAGGCTGGCAGCGGCACCGATCTGCTGGCCCTCAGGGCGATCTCCACCCAGCCGCTGCACAAGCTGACCAAGATCAGCGACAACCCCGCGCAGGCCTGGCGCGACGGTGATGCGGAGGTGGTGAGGAAGCTTGCTGCGTTGGAGCTGCGGTCGGTCGGGTTGAAGGGGTAGTCCGGGAGCGAACTGCCCATATACCCGCGAGTAATGGGCAGTTGGATCCCGGACTACCCCGACCGGGCGCTAGCCGCGAGCCGTCAGCCGCGCCCGTAGTTCCTCGTCGCGAGCCAGCCTCGCTGCATCACGATCCCTCCGGGTGGCGAGCACTGCGGCCAGGTAGGCCTCCGGTGGGGTGCCCGGGGGTGGGCCAGGGGCGACGTACGTCTGCATGTGGGTCGCCAGGCGCTCGGCGAGAGCGTGTCGGCGGACCGGGTCGGTGTAGGTGCCGACCTCGCCGGAGAGGAACCGTCGCACCGCCAAGGACAGTCCGACCGGGATCGTGGCGACGTCCGCGCGAGAGGCCCAGGCAGCGAGCCCCGGGGGCATCTGGATCGGTGCCGGGGGACGCAGTGGCACCCGCACGCGGATGACGTACGTCCCGGCCGCGATGTCGCCCAGCCGCTTGCCTCGCGGGTGGATCATCGCGGTGAGGAAGGCGGCGGCGCCGCTGGTGGCGTAGATCTCGACGACGCCGATCAGGGCACGTACGAACGCATGGTGGAAGCTGATCGCCCCGCCGTCGTCGCGCACCGTCCTGAGACCGAGCGCGAGCTTGCCGAGCGAGCGCCCACGGGTGAGCGTCTCGATGGCCGTCGGGAAGACCACGAGGACCGAGGCTGTGGCCGCGATGTAGGCAGCCCAGGCCAGGGCCTCGTCGGTCGTGGGCGCGGCGGTCATGAAGACGAACAGCGTCACGATCAGCAGCGCCATCACCACGATCACGTCGATGAGGCCCGACAGCAGCCGCATCCCCAGCCCGGCGGCCGGAAGGTCGAGGGCGACCGCGTCTCCGGTGATCAGGTCGTCGTCGGTGAGCAGTTCCCGTTCTTGGGGGCGCTGCTCCTGGGGGCGTCGCTCGGGCGATTGCGGCGCGGAGGTCATGGCGGTCAGCGTACGCTGCGGGCGTGGATCTCGACGCGTATCTGGCCGCTACCGCCGCCGACCGGACGAGGCTCGAGCAGCTGCTGGCCGAGCGCCGGCTGAGCGGTGCCCAGGCAGACGAGCTGGTCGAGCTCTATCAGCGGGTGAGCACCCAGCTCTCGGTCGTACGCAGCAACGCCCCCGACCCGACGGCCGTCCAGCATCTCTCGGTGCTGCTGGCCGCTGCCCGCAACCGCACCACCGGCACCCGGACGAGCACCTGGTCGGGGTTCCTGCGGTTCTTCACGCATCGGTTCCCGGCCGCGCTCTACCGCCTGCGCTGGTGGTGGCTGGGGATGATGGTGGCCAACATCGTGGTCACCGCGGTCATGATCTGGTGGCTGCTGCGCCACCCGGAGGTCGAGCAGTCGTTGCTCGGACCGGAGCAGGTCAAGCAGCTGGTCGAGCACGACATCGAGGGTTACTACAGCGAGCACGCTGCCTCGTCGTTCGCCACCCAGGTCTGGGTCAACAACGTCTGGGTCTCGTTCATCTGCATCGCCCTGGGTGTGCTCGGGCTGCCGGTGATCTACTCCATGCTCCAGAACATCTCCAACCTGGCGATCCTCGGCACCCTGATGCACCGCCACGACCGCGGCGGCCTCTTCTGGGGCCTGATCCTTCCTCACGGGCTGCTGGAGCTGACCGCCGTCTTCGTCGCCGGCGCCGTCGGGCTGCGTATCTTCTGGTCCTGGATCGACCCCGGCTCGCTGACCCGCGGGCAGTCGATGGCCCGCGAGGGCCGCACCGCCGCCGGCATCGCCCTCGGCCTCATCGTCGTGCTCCTGATCTCCGGCATCATCGAGGCCTTCGTCACCCCCTCACCCCTCCCCACCTGGGCCCGCGTCGGCATCGGCATCCTCGCCGAGCTCGCCTTCTTCGCGTACGTCTTCATCGTCGGCCGCGCCGCCGCGTCCCACGGCGAGACCGGCGACATCGACGACCGCCTGCTCGAGGACAGGGTCGCCACCCAGTCCTAGAGCTGACCGGTGGCCTTGAGCTGCAGGTAGTGGTCGGCGAGAGCGGGCGGGAGGGACTCGGCGTCGGCGTCGACGATGTCGACGCCGAGGGTGCGGAGCATGGCGGCGGTGTGGTCGCGGCGGCGGAGGGTCTGCTCGGCGGCGGCCGCGGCGTACACGTCCTCGAGGGTGTCGCGGGAGGCGGCGGTGGCCTCGAGCTCGGGGTCGCGGACGGAGGCGATGACGACGCGGTGGTGCTGGGTCAGGACCGGGAGGACGGGGAGGAGCGACTCCTCGATCGCGTGCGGGTCGAGGGGAGTCAGCAGGACGACGAGCGCGCGGTGGCGGCCGAGGCCCGCGACCGCGCCGGCGAGGTTGGACCAGTCGGCCTCGGCGATGACCGGCTCGAAGTCGGCCATCGTCTCCTGCAGCCGCTGGGTGACGTCGCGCTGGCCGGCGAGCCGGACCCGGGAGCGTACGCGCAGGTCGCCGGCGATGAAGTCGATCCGGTCGCCTGCCCGAGACGCGATGGCGGCGAGCAGGAGCCCGGCATCCATCGCGGAGTCGAGGCGTGGCACGCCGCCGCCGGCGCCCTCGATCCGGCCGGCCGAGGTGCGCGAGGTGTCGAGCACGAGCACCACGCGTCGGTCCCGCTCCGGCTGCCAGGTGCGGACCACGACCGTGCGGGAGCGGGCGGTGGTGCGCCAGTCGATGGAGCGTACGTCGTCACCGCGCACGTACTCCCGCAGCGAGTCGAACTCCGTCCCCTGCCCGCGCACCCGGACCGCCGCCCGGCCGTCGAGCTCGCGCAGACGCTGAAGCCGCGAGGGCAGGTGCTTGCGCGACTCGAAGGCGGGAAGCACCCGCACCGAGCCCTCCACCGGGATCGTGCGCTGCCGGGCGCCCAGACCCAAGGGCCCGTACGCCCTCACCGTCACGCCCAACGCCCGCAGATCCCCGCGGCGCCGCGGCTGCAGCGGCGTACGCAGCCTGGTGCTGTCGCCGCGACCGAGCCGGATCCGATGCCGGTTGTGATGGGCGCCTGCGGTGGGCTGCCAGGCATCGCGCACCAGGGCCCGGAAGCCGCGGGCGGGGGAGCGGACCACCAGCTCCGACGTCGTCGACTCGCCCAGCCTGATCCCGCCGAGCGAAGCCCGGCTGATCTCCAGGGTCGCGGGTTTCGGTGCCAGGAGTACGTCGAGCAGTGCCAGCACCACCACGAGCAGGATCCACATCGCCGCCGTCCCGGCAGTCGGCCTCAGCACGACCGGGACGATGCCGGCGAGCATCAGCAGCGTGACCCGCCAGGTGATGGTCATCGCGGAACGGGGACGGCGCCGATGGCGGAGGAGAGGACCTGGGAGACCTGGACGCCCTCGAGCTCGGCCTCGGGGCGCAGGGCCAGGCGGTGGGCGAGAGTGGCGTGGGCGAGCGACTTCACGTCGTCGGGAGTCACGAAGTCGCGGCCCGCGAGCCAGGCCCAGGCGCGCGCGGACCGGAGCAGCGCGGTGGCGCCTCGCGGGGAGACCCCCGCCGACAGCGACGGGGACTCGCGGGTCGCCCGGGCGATGTCGACGATGTAGCCGGTGACCTCGGGGGAGACCTGGACGGAGCCGACGTGCTGGCGCGCGGCCTCGATGTCGGCGCCGGACGCCACGGCCGTGACCCCGGCGCCGGCGACGTCGCGCGGGTCGAAGCCGGAGGCGTGGCGGTTGAGGATCTGGACCTCGTCGGAGCGCGAGGGCACCGGGAGGACGACCTTCAGCAGGAACCGGTCCAGCTGGGCCTCCGGGAGCGGGTAGACGCCTTCGTACTCGATCGGGTTCTGGGTCGCGGCCACCAGGAACGGGCGCGGCAGCGCGCGGGTGACCCCGTCGACCGAGACCTGGCCCTCCTCCATCGCCTCGAGCAGCGCCGACTGGGTCTTCGGCGGGGTGCGGTTGATCTCGTCGGCCAGGAGCAGGTTGGTGAAGACCGGCCCCTCCCGGAAGGTGAGCTCGCCGTGGGAGGACTCGACCACCATCGACCCGGTGATGTCGCCGGGCATCAGGTCGGGGGTGAACTGCACCCGGCGGGTCTCGACCGAGAGCGCCGCCGACAGCGACCGCACCAGCAGGGTCTTGGCGGTGCCGGGTACGCCCTCCATGAGCACGTGGCCGCCGCACACCAGCGCGACCAGTAGCCCGGAGACCGCGGCGTCCTGCCCGACGACCGCCTTGGCGACCTCGGCCCGGACCGCGGTGAGCCGCTCCCGTGCGCCGTCGGGCGACACGTTGGCGATGGTCTCGGATTGGGTCATGGGTGTCGTACCTCTTCCTCAAGGGCAGCCAGCGCGTTGGCCAGCGTGATCAGGTCTTGGTCGTTCTCGATCGGGGCGTCGGTGAGCAGCGAGGAGACCTCGAGATCGGGTCGTCCGGTGTGCTGGACGACGGCGCGTACGACGGCCTCCGGGGTGACGTCGCGCCCCAGCCGCAGCCGCCGGGCGAGGCGGGTGCGAGCGGCGTGCCGCAGCGTCGTCGCGGCGTGCGTGCGGTCGCCGGAACGGCGGTAGAGCCGACCCAGGCTGCGCGTCGTCTCCCCGGCCCGGACGTGAACCGGCAACGGCTCGACCGCCAGTGGACCCAGCCTCCGCCCGCGGGCGATGGCGAAGGCGACGACGGCGAGCAGCAGGAGCCACAGGGCCGGCTTGATCCAGCGCGGCAGCAGCGAGCTGGGGGAGTGGGCCTCGTCGGGCGCGAGGTCCTCGAAGGAGGGGACGTACCAGACCAGGTGGTCGTTCTCGCCCAGCAGCCGCAGCGCCACCGCCGCGTTGTCCGCCCGCAGGATCTGGTCGTTGGTCAGCACCTGCGGCGCGCCCCAGACGGTGAGCCCCTCGGCGGGCGCGAGCACCGCGCCGCCCTCGTGCGTGAAGCAGGAGCCGGTGTCGTACGCGGTGACCGCATCGGCCTGGATGCTGAGCCCTTCCCAGCGCGGGTCGTCGCAACCGGCCTCGACCTTCTCGGGCGTCTGGGCGACCGCATAGGGGATGCCGAGCATCGCCGACACGTAGGGAGCGGGCTCGGCCAGGATCAGCCCGGCGGCATCGTCGGTGCGCTCGCGCAGCCGGGAGGCGGTGTCCTCGCCGAGCGCGTCGGTGCCCGTCACGAAGACCGTGGTGTTCCGCCCGATCTCGGTGCTCTCCAGGCGCTTCGACGAGCGGACGATCTCGACCTCCACACCGTGGTCCTCGAGCACCTCGACCAGCGCCCGGGTGCCGTCGGGGTCGGGGCTCTCGGGGTCGTACGCCGCAAAGGACTCTCCGCCCTTCGGCGTCGCGATGTACGCCAGCACGACCGCGATCACGAAGGCCAGCGCGACGATCAGAAGCGGCCGGTTCCGTCGGAACCAGCCCAAGCGTCCGGCGGTCGCGTCCGCCGGGCTCGCCGGCGCCTGCGTGCTCATCGCGCCACCGCCAGCTCCTGCTCGAGAGCGAGGACGCCCTCGGCCTGCTCACGCGTGGCGGGGTGGTGGCCGTAGAGCACCTCGTTGAACAGCTCCGCGGCCTGCCCGGCGCGGCCCTCGAGCGACATCTCCCGCTCCAGGCTCGCGGCGACCTCGGCGGCGGTCAGCCCGGGATCCTCCGCGAGCCGGCCGCGCTCGACCTGTCGCCGGGCCAGGGCCCGGAACCCGTCGATGACCGCGGCGCCGTGATCCCCTGAGGCGTACGCAGCCTCGGCCCGCGCCCGGAGCGCGGCCGCGGAGAGCGACTCGTCGGTGAGGACGTCGCCGTTGCGGTCGCGGGCGACCCGAGGACTGCGCCGGGCCCGCGAGACCAGCAGGCCGATCCCGACCAGGAGCGCCGCGAAGACGACCATCGCGGCGACGGTCTGAGCCCAGGGCACGTCGCCGACCGACGGCAGGCCGTCGGACAGGGTGCGCTCGATCCAGCGCAGGATCCGCTCGATGAGGTCGAGGTCGTGGTACTCCGGGTCGGCCAGCTCGCGCCGAAGCCAGGAGCGACCCTCCTCGGGCGTCGGCGTCAGAGGAGGAGTCTGTTGGAGGAGGATCATCTGCTCAGCAGCCCGGCCTGCTCCATCAGCTCGACCTCGTAGGACTCCTTGCGGATGCGCTGGTCGAGATACTGCAGGTTGGTCACCGCGCCGCTGAACGGGGTCACGATCGCAGCGGAGATCACGGTTGAGACGGCGCTGCCGGCGATGGTCGCCAGGAAGTAGAGGTCCGGCTGGACGATGCCCACGACGCTGGCGACCAGGCTGATCGGGAAGGCGACGATCTGGGAGGCGAAGCCGACGATGATGGCGGCAAGCAGCCAGATCCCGAAGAGCCGCCAGAACTGCCTGGCCGACAGGTTCCAGGCCCGTCCGATGGCGCCGAAGACACCGGTGCTCTCCAGCATCAGCGCCGGCACCGCGAGCAGGTAGAGCCGCACCGTCAGGAAGAGGACGGCCACGATCAGCAGCAGGAACATCAGGATGCCGACCAGGATCGCCGGGACGGGACTGTCGACGACGAGCGCGAGCACCACCACGGGAGTCGCCGCGATCGCCAGGACCAGGGTGAAGGTCACCGCGCTCAGCAGCGCCAGCCCGATCAGCCGCCAGCGGTTGCCGTGGGTCGCCGCCCACGCCTGCGCGAGGGTGAGCTTGCGGCCGATCGCGGCGGCATGGGCGACGTGGGAGATCATCCCGGCCACCAGGATCGCGCCGATCGCCTGCAGGACCGAGCCGAGGAAGAAGGAGCCGAAGGCCACCAGCATGCCGATGATCTCTGCGCCGCCGGGCGAGTAGTCGGGGTCCTCGAGGCCGGTCCCCAACCCCTCCAGGCTGTCGCCGGTGATGGTCATCGCCGCGGTCACGCCCAGCGGGATGGCCATCGCGACCGCCGCCACGAGGACCGAGGCACCGACCGTGGCGCCGGGGTTGAAGCGTACGAGCCGGAAGGCGCCGTCGAGCATGTCGCCGAGGCCCAACGGACGCAGCGGGATCGCTCCCGGCTTGTGGGCCGGCGGCAGCGGCTGGGCCCACGCCGGATGCACCGGTGGGGACTGCACCGGCTGGGACTGCACCGGCTGGGACTGCACCGGCTGGCCCGGCGGGGGTGGGGTCGACGGGTTCGCCGCGCCCTGGTGAGGTTGCTCACCCGGTGGGGGTGGCCACACTCCTGACATCCTGATGCTCCTCGTCGCGACGACCGGCGAACTCGCTCGGTTGGGGGCATCCTCTCAGAGCGACCCAGACGACATCGTTGATTTGGAGCCACCTGCGTACGCGTGACAAGATTCTCTGGTTGCTCCGGTGAACTGTTCGCTGGGGTGCGCACACCTTGACTACTGAATCGCGTCACCTGAGCAGGCTGATCAGCCTGTCCGGATGTGGTCTGTGGTCGCCGTGTGCCCATCCCGAAGGCGTGGTTCCAGTGAAGCTGATGGTGAAAGTCCCGTCGAGAACTCGGCGTTCGCTTGTGGAAAATAAGCGACACGCCCGACCGCGGGGGTCGGAGCCAGAGGTGAGCAACCGGGCCGACTCAGCCGGAGGAAGCCTGTAGCACGCGGCACGCTGACCAAGAAGGACGAGAGAGACAGATGGCGGGACAGAAGATCCGCATCAGGCTCAAGGCCTATGACCACGAGGTGATCGACACCTCGGCGCGAAAGATCGTGGACACGGTCACCCGTACGGGTGCCAAGGTCGCCGGCCCGGTGCCGCTGCCGACCGAGAAGAACGTGTACTGCGTCATCCGCTCGCCCCACAAGTACAAGGACTCGCGCGAGCACTTCGAGATGCGCACCCACAAGCGCCTCATCGACATCATCGACCCGACCCCGAAGACTGTTGACTCCCTCATGCGGCTCGACCTGCCTGCTGGTGTCGACATCGAGATCAAGCTCTGAGGTTGACGACATGACGATCGAACGCAACGTGAAGGGTCTCCTGGGCACCAAGCTCGGCATGACCCAGCTGTGGGACGAGAACAACGTCGTCGTCCCCGTGACCGTCATCGCGGCGAACACCAACGTCGTGACCCAGGTCCGCACCCCCGAGGCTGACGGCTACAACGCCGTGCAGATCGGCTACGGCGAGATCGACGGCCGCAAGGTGAACAAGCCGGGCGCCGGCCAGTTCGAGAAGGCCGGCACCACGCCGCGCCGCCACCTGGCCGAGATCCGCACCGCCGACGCCGCGTCGTACTCCGCCGGCCAGGAGCTCCCCGTCGACACCTTCGCCATCGGCGAGGAGATCGACGTGACGGGCACCTCGAAGGGCAAGGGTTTCGCGGGCACCATGAAGCGTCACGGCTTCTCCGGTGTCGGTGCCTCCCACGGTGCCCACCGCAACCACCGCAAGCCGGGATCGATCGGCGCTTGCGCCACCCCGGGTCGCGTGTTCAAGGGCGTCCGCATGGCCGGTCACATGGGTACTGACACCGTCACCACCCAGAACCTGACCGTGCACGCCGTCGACACCGAGAAGGGCCTCATCCTGGTCAAGGGCGCCATTCCTGGCCCCAAGGGTGGCCTCGTGGTCCTCCGCTCGGCTGCTAAGAAGCTGGAGGCCTGATCATGGCTATCAAGACTGTCAAGGTCGACTTCCCGGCTGAGATCTTCGATGTTGAGGTCAACATCCCGCTGATCCACCAGGTCGTCGTCGCGCAGCAGGCCGCTGCGCGCCAGGGCACGCACTCCACCAAGACCCGCGGCGAGGTCCGCGGCGGTGGACGCAAGCCCTACAAGCAGAAGGGCACCGGTCGCGCCCGTCAGGGTTCGACCCGCGCGCCGCAGTTCGCCGGTGGTGGCACCGTCCACGGCCCGCAGCCGCGTGACTACAGCCAGCGCACCCCCAAGAAGATGAAGGCTGCCGCCCTCCGCGGTGCCCTCTCCGACCGGGCTCGTGCCGGCCAGATCCACGTGGCCGAGTTCACCCTCGAGGCGCCCTCGACCAAGACCGCGCTGACCGCCCTCAAGGCGATCTCGGACGTCAAGCGTTACCTCGTCGTCCTGGACCGCTCCGAGTCCGTCGCCGCGCTGAGCCTGCGCAACGCCCCTGAGGTGCACCTGCTCTGGGCCGACCAGCTCAACACCTACGACGTCCTCGTCTCCGACGACGTTGTCTTCTCCAAGCCGGCCTTCGAGGTCTTCATCTCGGGCAAGCCGGTCGTCGCCGCCAAGGAGACCGTCACCATCGGTGAGGTCGAGAAGGACGCGATCAAGGAGGCTGCCGTCGAGCCCGCCAAGGAGATCGACCTCCCCGAGGGCGCTGTCGCGCCGCTCGAGGACGGCTCGGCTCCCGAGGGCTTCGACATCAAGGGCAACGTCAAGGGCAAGGACAAGAAGTTCCACGCCCCGGGCGGCCGTTGGTACGAGTCCACCAAGGCGGAGTTCTACTTCAAGTCCGCCGAGGACGCCATCGCGGCTGGTTTCGTTGAGGCCGGCAAGAAGAAGGAGGCCGACAAGTGAGCACGCTGCACTACGACCCCCGCGACATCCTGATCGCGCCGGTGGTCTCCGAGAAGAGCTACGGCCTCCTCGACCAGAACAAGTACACCTTCATCGTTCGCCCCGACGCGAACAAGACCGAGATCAAGATCGCGGTCGAGAAGGTGTTCGACGTCAAGGTGACCTCGGTCAACACGATCAACCGCAAGGGCAAGGCCCGTCGTACGCGTTACGGCCTGGGCAAGCGCCCCGACACCAAGCGCGCGATCGTCTCCCTGGCTGAGGGCGACCGCATCGACATCTTCGGCGCGTGAGAAGGACTGACTGAACATGGCTATTCGTAAGTACAAGCCGACCACCCCGGGCCGTCGTGGCTCGTCGGTGGCCGACTTCGCCGAGATCACTCGGACCACGCCGGAGAAGTCGCTGACGGTGCCCCTTCCCAAGAAGGGCGGCCGCAACAACCAGGGCCGTATCACCACCCGCCACAAGGGTGGTGGCCACAAGCGGGCCTACCGGATCATCGACTTCCGTCGCTACGACAAGGACGGCGTGCCGGCCAAGGTCGCTCACATCGAGTACGACCCGAACCGCACCGCCCGTATCGCCCTGCTGCACTACTTCGACGGCGAGAAGCGCTACATCCTCGCGCCCGTCGGCGTGAGCCAGGGCACCGTCGTGGAGTCCGGTCCCACCGCCGACATCAAGCCCGGCAACAACCTCCCGCTGCGCAACATCCCGGTTGGTACCACCATCCACGCTGTTGAGCTGCGTCCGGGTGGCGGCGCGAAGATCGCCCGCTCCGCCGGCATGAGTGCCCAGCTGGTCGCTCGTGAGGGCTCCAAGGCCACGCTGCGTATGCCTTCGGGTGAGATGCGTTTCGTCGACGTGCGCTGCCGCGCCACCGTCGGTGAGGTCGGCAACGCCGAGCAGTCCAACATCAACTGGGGTAAGGCCGGCCGTATGCGGTGGAAGGGCGTTCGCCCGACCGTCCGCGGTGTCGTCATGAACCCGGTCGACCACCCGCACGGTGGTGGTGAGGGTAAGACCTCTGGTGGCCGTCACCCGGTCAGCCCCTGGGGTAAGCCCGAGGGCCGTACGCGTAAGCGCAAGGCCTCTGACTCGCAGATCATCCGCCGCCGTAAGAGCGGGAAGGGTAGGAAGTAAGCAATGCCTCGCAGCCTGAAGAAGGGCCCCTTCATCGACGACCACCTTCAGAAGAAGGTGGACGCCGAGAACGAGAAGGGCACCCACAACGTGATCAAGACCTGGTCGCGCCGCTCGATGATCGTGCCCGAGATGATCGGTCACACCATCGCGGTGCACGACGGTCGCAAGCACGTCCCGGTCTTCGTGTCCGACTCGATGGTCGGTCACAAGCTGGGCGAGTTCGCCCCGACCCGCACGTTCAAGGGTCACATCAAGGACGACCGGAAGGGACGCCGTCGATGACCACCACCGAACGGCAGCGCATCAGCGCCCGCCGCGACTCCCTGCTCGGCGACCAGCCGGGTGCCTTCGCGAGTGCCCGCTTCGTGCGGATCACCCCGCTGAAGGCACGCCGCGTCGTCGACCTGGTCCGCGGCCTGCCCGTCGACGAGGCTCTGTCCCTGCTGCAGTTCGCGCCGCAGGCAGCCTCCGAGACTGTTTACAAGGTTCTCGAGAGCGCCATCGCCAACGCGGTGACGACCGAGGGTCTGGACCGTGACGACCTCGTCGTCTCGGTCGCCATGGTCGACGAAGGTCCGACCATGAAGCGCTGGCGTCCCCGCGCCCAGGGCCGTGCGACCCGCATCAACAAGCGGACCTCGCACATCACCCTGGTCGTGCAGCCGGCCGACGTCGTCGAGAAGGGCGGTAAGAAGTAATGGGTCAGAAGATCAACCCGAACGGCTTCCGCCTGGGCATCTCGACCGACCACAAGTCGCGTTGGTACGCCGACAAGCAGTACAAGGAGTACGTCGGCGAGGACGTCAAGATCCGCAAGCTGCTCAGCAAGGGCATGGAGCGGGCCGGCATCGCCAAGGTCGAGATCGAGCGCACCCGTGACCGCGTCCGTGTGGACATCCACACCGCGCGTCCCGGCATCGTCATCGGTCGCCGCGGCGCCGAGGCCGACCGCCTCCGCACCGAGCTGGAGAAGCTCACCGGCAAGCAGGTTCAGCTGAACATCCTCGAGGTCAAGAACCCCGAGGTCGACGCTCAGCTGGTCGCCCAGGGTGTCGCCGAGCAGCTCAGCGGTCGTGTGCAGTTCCGTCGCGCGATGCGTAAGGCCATGCAGACCACCATGCGCTCCGGTGCCAAGGGCATCCGGATCCAGTGCTCGGGTCGTCTGAACGGCGCGGAGATGTCGCGTACCGAGTTCTACCGCGAGGGTCGCGTGCCGCTGCACACCCTTCGCGCGGACATCGACTACGGCTTCTACGAGGCCCGCACGACCTTCGGCCGCATCGGCGTGAAGGTCTGGATCTACAAGGGCGAGGTCTCCGGATCGCGCGCCGAGCGTCAGGCCGCCCAGGCCGCCCGTGCGGGCGTCCCGGGTCGCGGTGGCAACGACCGTCGCGGTGGCCGCGGCGACCGTCCGTCGCGTGGCTCCCGTGGTGACCGCCCGAACCGCGCTGACCGCGCGGCGAAGACTGAGGCGCCGGCTGCCGCTGAGGCTCCCGCCGCCGAGACCACGTCCCAGGAGGGCTGACCCATGCTGATGCCCCGTCGCGTCAAGCACCGCAAGCAGCACCACCCGAAGCGCACTGGCGTGGCCAAGGGTGGCACCAAGCTGGCCTTCGGTGACTACGGCATCCAGGCGATCGAGGGTCACTACGTGACCAACCGCCAGATCGAGGCAGCGCGTATCGCGATGACTCGTCACATCAAGCGAGGCGGCAAGGTGTGGATCAACATCTACCCCGACGTCCCGCTGACCAAGAAGCCTGCTGAGACCCGCATGGGTTCCGGTAAGGGCTCGCCCGAGTGGTGGGTCGCCAACGTCAAGCCGGGCCGCGTCATGTTCGAGCTCTCCGGTGTCGACGAGAACACGGCCCGCGAGGCGATGCGCCGCGCGATCCACAAGCTGCCCATGAAGTGCCGTTTCATCACGCGAGAGGCTGGTGAGTTCTGATGGCTAACTCCCTGCAGGCGTTCGAGCTGGACGAGCTCACCGACGTCGACCTCGAGGCGAAGCTGCGCGAGGCGAAGGAGGAGCTGTTCAACCTCCGGTTCCAGGCGGCCACCGGCCAGCTGGAGAGCCACGGTCGGCTCCGCACCGTCAAGAAGGACATCGCCCGGATCTACACCGTGGTGCGTGAGCGCGAGCTCGGCATCCGCGTGGCCCCGGGCACCGAGACCACCGAGGAGGCCTGATCATGGCTGAGTCCACCACGGACACCACCGAGCGCAACACGCGCAAGGTGCGCGAGGGCCTCGTCGTCAGCGACAAGATGGACAAGACCATCGTCGTCGAGGTCGAGGACCGCGTGAAGCACCCGCTCTACGGCAAGGTCATGCGCCGTAGCAGCAAGCTCAAGGCTCACGACGAGCAGAACACCGCCGGCATCGGCGACCGCGTCCTGGTCATGGAGACCCGGCCGCTGTCCGCCACCAAGCGGTGGCGCCTCGTCGAGGTCGTCGAGCGCGCCAAGTGATCCTCGTCTCGTAAGAGACGGATCCGGCTGGCGACAAACGTCGCCAAATTGACCAAAGGGCGCAGGTCCAGCGACCATTGTTCGCTGGGCCTGTGCCCATCAAATCCCATTACGTTCGGCAAGGCTCGACCGCCCTGGATGCGGTTGAGAACCAGCTCGACAAGGAGAAGTAATGATCCAGCAGGAGTCGCGACTCAAGGTCGCCGACAACACTGGTGCGAAGGAGATCCTTTGCATTCGTGTGCTCGGTGGTTCCGGTCGTCGCTACGCCGGCATCGGCGACACCATCGTCGCCACCGTCAAGGACGCTATCCCCGGTGGCAACGTGAAGAAGGGTGACGTCGTCAAGGCCGTCATCGTGCGCACCGTCAAGGAGCGCCGCCGCGCTGACGGCTCGTACATCCGCTTCGACGAGAACGCCGCCGTCATTCTCAAGAACGACGGCGAGCCGCGAGGCACCCGCATCTTCGGCCCTGTCGGCCGTGAGCTGCGCGACAAGAAGTTCATGAAGATCATCTCGCTCGCGCCGGAGGTGCTGTGATGGGTCGCTCGCACATCAAGAAGGGCGACACCGTCAAGGTGATCGCTGGTAAGGACAAGGGCGGCTCCGGCAAGGTGATCGCTGTCCTCACCCAGGAGGACCGTGTCATCGTCGAGGGCATCAACCTCGTCAAGAAGCACACCAAGGTCCAGGACCAGGGCGGCCGCGCCGGCACCACCGGCGGCATCGTGAACACCGAGGCCCCGATCCACGTTTCCAACGTCCAGCTGCTCGAGGGTGGCGAGCCGGTTCGCGTCGGCTTCCGCCGTGAGACGGTCCAGAAGCGTCGTCCCGACGGGTCGACGTACGCCGCCGAGCGCAGCGTTCGCATCTCGCGCAAGACCGGTAAGGACATCTGATCATGACCGACACCGCTGTGGCCCCGCGCCTCAAGACGAAGTACCGCGAGGAGATCGCCCCGGCCCTGCAGGCCGAGTTCGAGATCCCGAATGTCATGCAGATCCCCGGTCTGACCAAGATCGTCGTCAACATGGGTGTGGGCGAGGCTGCTCGCGACTCCAAGCTGATCGAGGGCGCTGTCAACGACCTGACCGCGATCACCGGCCAGAAGCCGCTGATCAACAAGGCGAAGAAGTCCATCGCGCAGTTCAAGCTGCGTGAGGGCATGCCGATCGGTGCGCACGTCACGCTGCGCGGCGACCGCATGTGGGAGTTCCTCGACCGCCTGCTCTCGCTCGCGCTGCCCCGCATCAGGGACTTCCGCGGTCTCAACGGCAAGCAGTTCGACGGCAACGGCAACTACACCTTCGGTCTCACCGAGCAGGTCATGTTCCACGAGATCAACCAGGACAAGATCGACCGCTCGCGGGGCATGGACATCACCCTCGTGACGACTGCCACCAACGACGACCAGGGTCGCGCGCTGCTCAAGGCGCTCGGCTTCCCGTTCAAGGAGAACTGAGATGGCGAAGACCGCTCTCAAGGTGAAGGCCGCCCGCAAGCCGAAGTTTGCGGTTCGCGGTTACACCCGCTGCCAGCGCTGCGGCCGCCCGAAGGCTGTGTTCCGCAAGTTCGGCCTGTGCCGTATCTGCCTGCGCGAGATGGCCCACCGGGGCGAGCTGCCCGGCGTCACCAAGTCCTCCTGGTGAGCGATCACCGTTCCAACCACTGACGTTGAAGGTCCTCATGACTGTGTGTCGTGAGGAAACCACTACGAGAAAGGGCCGTTCGGCCAATGACGATGACTGACCCGATCGCAGACATGCTCACTCGTCTGCGTAACGCCAACCAGGCGTACCACGATGCGGTTTCGATGCCGTACAGCAAGCTGAAGCAGGGCGTCGCTGAGATCCTCCAGCAGGAGGGCTACATCACCAAGTACGAGGTGCTGGAGCCCACCGAGGGCCAGGTCGGCAAGACCCTGTCGATCACCCTCAAGTACGGCCGCAACCGTGAGCGCTCGATTGCCGGCGTACGCCGCATCAGCAAGCCCGGTCTGCGTGTCTACGCGAAGCACACCGGTCTCCCGAAGGTGCTCGGCGGCCTCGGCGTCGCGATCATCTCGACGAGCCAGGGTCTGCTGACCGACCGCCAGGCGAACAAGAAGGGCGTAGGTGGGGAAGTCCTCGCCTACGTCTGGTAATCAGGGAAGGGAGAGAGAAGACATGTCGCGTATTGGCAAGCTCCCCGTCCCGGTTCCGGCCGGCGTGGACGTCACCATCGACGGCCAGGTCGTGAGCGTCAAGGGCCCCAAGGGCTTCCTGTCGCACACCGTGGCCGAGCCGATCACCGTCGAGAAGGGCCAGGACGACGAGGGCCGTGGCGTCCTCGACGTCAAGCGCCCCGACGACAGCCGGGACAACAAGGCCCTCCACGGCCTGTCCCGCACGCTGATCAACAACATGGTCCTGGGTGTCACCGAGGGCTACGAGAAGAAGCTCGAGATCGTCGGCGTGGGTTACCGCGTGCTGTCGAAGGGCCCGACCAAGCTGGAGTTCCAGCTGGGTTACTCCCACTCGATCGTCTTCGACGCGCCCGAGGGCATCACCTTCACCACCGACGGTCCGACCAAGCTCGGTGTCGTCGGCATCGACAAGCAGCTCGTCGGTGAGGTCGCGGCCAACATTCGCAAGCTGCGCAAGCCGGAGCCCTACAAGGGCAAGGGCGTTCGTTACGCCGGCGAGAACATCCGCCGCAAGGTCGGAAAGGCTGGTAAGTGATGGCCATCTCGCTGTCGAACAACAAGCACACCGCTTCCCGTGTCCGCTCGCGCCTGCGTCGCCAGGCCCGCGGTCGCAAGAAGATCGAGGGTACGCCGGAGCGCCCGCGCCTCGTCGTGACCCGGTCGGCCAAGCACATCACCGCCCAGGTCGTCGACGACCTGGCCGGCAAGACGCTTGCCTCGGCTTCGACCATCGAGGGCGACCTGCGGTCGGCCTCCGGTGACAAGACCGCCAAGGCCAAGCAGGTCGGCGAGCTGGTTGCGTCGCGTGCCAAGGCCGCTGGGGTGGAGACCGTCGTCTTCGACCGTGCCGGCAACAAGTACCACGGCCGTGTCGCCGCGCTCGCCGATGGCGCGCGCGAGGCCGGTCTGACCTTCTGATCGCAACGATCGAACGAGAGAAGAGGAAAGTCTGATGAGCGGAGCCCAGCGCGGACAGCGTGGTGGCGAGCGCCGAGGTCGCGACGACCGTCGCAACCAGAGCGCCGACAAGACCGCCTACATCGAGAAGGTCGTCGCGATCAACCGAGTTGCCAAGGTCGTGAAGGGTGGTCGTCGCTTCAGCTTCACCGCCCTTGTGATCGTCGGTGACGGTGAAGGTCTGGTCGGCGTCGGCTACGGTAAGGCGAAGGAAGTTCCCGCGGCGATCGCCAAGGGTGTCGAGGAAGCGAAGAAGCACTTCTTCCGCGTTCCCCGCATCCAGGGCACGATCCCGCACCCGGTGCAGGGTGAGAAGGCCGCTGGCGTGGTCCTTCTTCGTCCGGCCGCCCCTGGTACCGGTGTCATCGCCGGTGGTCCGGTGCGCGCCGTCCTGGAGTGCGCCGGCATCCACGACGTGCTGAGCAAGTCGCTCGGTTCGTCCAACCAGATCAACATCGTCCACGCGACGGTGGAGGCCCTCAGGATGCTCGAGACGCCTGAGGCTGTCGCCGCCCGCCGTGGTCTCCCCGTTGAGGACGTCGCCCCGGACGCGCTGCTCAAGGCGCAGGCCGAGGCTACGGTTCCCGCTGTGGAGGTGTCGGCCTGATGGCGCAGCTGAAGGTCCAGCAGAAGAAGGGCCTCGTTGGTCTCAAGCAGAACCAGCGAGACACCCTGCGTACGCTCGGTCTCAAGCGGATCGGCGACGTGGTCGTCAAGGAGGACCGCCCGGAGATCCGCGGCATGGTCCAGACCGTCCGTCACCTGGTGACGGTCGAGGAGGTCGACTGATATGGCACTCAAGGTGCACAACCTGGCGCCGGCTCCCGGTGCCAAGAAGGCCAAGACCCGTGTGGGTCGTGGTGAGGCGTCCAAGGGTAAGACGGCCGGCCGTGGTACCAAGGGCACGAAGGCCCGTTACCAGGTCCCCGCTTACTTCGAGGGTGGCCAGACCCCGATGCACATGCGACTCCCCAAGCTGAAGGGTTTCAAGAACCCCTTCAAGGTGGAGTTCCAGGTCGTCAACCTCGACAAGCTCAACGAGCTTTTCCCCGAGGGTGGCGTCGTCACCCCCGAGACCCTGATCGAGAAGGGTGCCGTCCGCAAGGGCCACCCGGTCAAGGTCCTGGGCCAGGGTGACCTGACCGTCAAGGTCGAGATCAGCGCCAACGCCTTCTCCGGCACTGCCAAGGAGAAGATCGAGGCCGCTGGCGGAACTGTCACGGTTCTCTGACAGTTCTACTAACGTAGAGCCTGTCACGTGGGAGCGCGGCCGGGTCGCCCCTTCGGGGTCCCGACCGCGCTCCCGCTGTTTCAGCCCTACGTGCAAGAACTGCCGTGGGGGCTGTTAGGCTGCCACGGGTTTTCGCATCGGCGCAGGCCCTGCGACCCCTGATTGTCGAAAGAGGAACCATTCGTGCTTGGCGCGTTCGCATCAGCGTTCCGTACTCCGGACCTGCGCAAGAAGCTGCTCTTCGTTCTCTTCATCGTCGTGATCTTCAGGGCTGGGTCCCAGATCCCGGCTCCTGGCGTTCACGTCGCGAACGTCCAGCAGTGTCTTGACGCGGCTCAGACCGGTGACAGCGCCGGCCTCTACAACCTGGTCAATCTCTTCTCCGGTGGCGCACTGCTGCAGTTGACGATCTTCGCGCTCGGCATCATGCCGTACATCACCGCGAGCATCATCCTGCAGCTTCTCGTCGTGGTGATCCCTCGCCTCGAGCGCCTCAAGAAGGAGGGCCAGGCGGGACAGACGAAGATCACGCAGTACACCCGCTACCTGACCCTCGGTCTCGCGGTCCTGCAGGCCACCGGCATCGTCGCCCTGGCCCGTTCCGGTGACCTGCTCCAGGGCTGCACCCAGCCGCTGCTGCACGACGACGGCACCGCCACCTTCCTGGTCATGGTCATCACCATGACCGCCGGCACCGCGGTCATCATGTGGCTCGGTGAGCTCATCACCGAGCGCGGCATCGGCAAC
Source organism: Nocardioides sp. NPDC127514 (assembly GCF_040302125.1). Lineage (NCBI taxonomy): Bacteria > Bacillati > Actinomycetota > Actinomycetes > Propionibacteriales > Nocardioidaceae > Nocardioides > Nocardioides sp. NPDC127514. The sequence goes on from NZ_JBEORF010000018.1 coordinate 36,908, forward strand.
GGTATGTCGATCCTCATCTTCACCCAGGTCGTCGCCACCTTCCCGGCCACCATGTGGGCGGTCAAGAACGACAAGGGCTGGTGGACCTTCGCGATCGTGATCGTCATCGGTCTGGCGATCATGGCGGCGGTCATCTTCATCGAGCAGGCCCAGCGCCGGATCCCGGTCCAGTACGCGCGCCGCATGGTCGGTCGCAAGATGTTCGGCGGCTCGTCGACGTACATCCCGCTCAAGGTGAACCAGGCCGGTGTCATCCCGGTCATCTTCGCCTCGTCGCTGCTCTACCTGCCGGCGATGGCGGCGCAGTTCAACCAGAACGCGCAGAACCCGCCGGCGTGGGTCGACTGGATCAACAACTACTTCGTCCAGGGCGACCACCCGGTCTACATGGCGACGTACTTCGCGCTGATCATCTTCTTCACCTACTTCTACGTGTCGATCACCTTCAACCCGCCGGAGGTCGCCGACAACATGAAGAAGTACGGCGGCTTCATTCCTGGAATTCGGGCCGGGAAGCCGACCGAGGACTACCTGTCCTACGTTCTGTCCCGTATCACACTGCCGGGCTCGCTCTACCTCGGTCTGGTTGCGCTCATCCCGCTGATCGCGCTGGCGCTCATCAATGCGAACCAGAACTTCCCGTTCGGCGGCACCTCGATCCTCATCATGGTCGGCGTCGCCCTCGACACGGTGAAGCAGATCGAGAGCCAGCTCCAGCAGCGCAACTATGAAGGGTTCCTCCGATGAGACTGATCATCATGGGCCCGCCGGGAGCCGGTAAGGGCACCCAGGCGAAGTTCATCGCCGAGCACTTCGAGATCCCGGCGATCTCGACCGGCGACATCTTCCGCGCCAACGTCTCCCAGGGCACGCCCCTCGGTGTCGAGGCCGCGTCCTACATGGACAAGGGAGAGTACGTCCCGGACACGATCACGAACCTGATGGTCCGCAACCGGATCGACGAGCCCGACGCGGCCCAGGGATTCCTGCTCGACGGCTACCCGCGCACGCTCGCGCAGGTCGAAGAGCTCGACGGGATGATCAAGTACACCGGCCACGCGCTGGACGCAGTGGTCGTGCTGACGGTCGACAAGGACGAGATCGTGCAGCGGCTGCTGCAGCGTGCCGAGCTCGAGGGTCGCGCCGACGACACCGAGGACGTCATCCGCCGCCGCCAGGAGGTCTACCTCGAGGAGACCGCGCCGCTGATCGAGGTCTACAAGGGTCGCGGCCTGGTCCACGAGATCGACGGCATGGGTGACGTCGACGACGTCACCAAGCGGATCTTCGACGAGCTCGACATCGTCCCTGAGTCCTGAGACAGACATCTTGTACGCAACGGGGGAGCAGTGGGCTTCTTGAACAAGGTCCAGATCAAGACCCCTGAGCAGATCGAGAAGATGCGTCGGGCCGGCCTCGTGGTCGGCGAGACGCTCGAGGTGCTCCGGGCCGCCGCGCGGCCCGGAGTCACCCTTCTCGAGCTCGACGCCATCGCCGAGGACTCGATCCGGTCCCGGGGTGGCGTCCCGTCGTTCAAGGGCTACCACGGCTTCCCGGGCTCGATCTGTGCCTCGGTCGACGAGGTCGTGGTCCACGGCATCCCCGGTTCCCGGGTGCTCCAGGACGGCGACATCATCTCGATCGACTGCGGCGCCATCGTCGATGGCTGGCACGGCGACGCCGCGATCACGGTGCCCATGGGCTCGGTGCCCGAGGAGGTCTCCGAGCTGATGCGCGTCACCGAGGAGTCCATGTGGCACGGCATCGCCGCTGCTCGCCTCGGCGGACGGGTCACCGACATCTCGCACGCCATCGAGACCTACGTCGACTCCCAGGGCGACTACGGCATCCTCGAGGACTTCAGCGGCCACGGCATCGGCACCGAGATGCACATGGAGCCGTCGGTGTTCAACTACGGCAAGCCCGGCAAGGGGCCGAAGCTGCAGCGCGGCATCGCGCTCGCCGTCGAGCCGATGCTCACCCTCGGCGGCCCCGAGGTCACCACCCTGGAGGACGACTGGACCGTCGTGACCGACGACGGCTCCTGGGCGGCCCACTTCGAGCACACCTTCGCGCTCACCTCCGACGGCGCCTGGGTGCTCACCGCGCTCGACGGCGGCGAGGAGATGCTCGGCAAGCTCGGGGTGCCCTGGGGCGGTCACTGAGCCGCGTATGACCGAGATCGTGCGCTTCGCGGCAGTGGCCGAGGTCGACGCCGATCTGGGGGTGCTCTCGACCGCGGAGCGGGCGCGTCATGAGCGGCTGGTCGCCGATGCGGACAAGCAGGCGTACGCCGCCGCGCACGTCCTCGTCCGCGAGTGCGCCGCGGAGCTGCTGGGCACCGTGCGCGAGGAGATCGTGATCGAGCAGCGCTGTGCACGTTGCGACAGCACCGAGCACGGAGCCCCGTCGGTGGCCGGCGCCGCAGGGGTCCGGGTGAGCCTCAGCCACACCCGCGGCCAGGTCGCCGCGGTTGCTGCCGCCCGACGCTGCGGCATCGACGTGGAGAAGGTCTCGCGCGGGCCCGACAGGGCGCTCTCGCCGCGCGAGGTCGCCTGGGTGGCGGGACAGGAGGACGCTGCGTACGCGTTCACCCGGTTGTGGGTGCGCAAGGAGGCGTTGGTCAAGGCCGGTCACGGCAGCATGGCGGCGGCGCAGCGCCTCGACGTCCTCGCCGGCGACGTCCCGGCGGAGCAGGTCGGGGAGGTCCGGCTCACCCAGTGGGAGGGCTCCGGATTCCTCGGCGCGGTCGCGATCTGTGCCGACATGTGGACCGAAAACTGATAGGAAACTGAACGATTCCCGCTTACCAACGCGTTTGACTAGCGGATATGCGACATCACCTATCAGTTGACAGAGAAAGGGACCTCGGCATCTCGCGTAGGGCCCCCGACTGTGAGTAACTTGGTCAGCCCGCGGGGACAGAGAGAGCCCCGTACTCGGGAGGAAGAACCGGATGAGTACGCAGTTGCGACCACCAACGGCGGCGCGACCCAATCCATCAGCACGGACGCGGAGCGCGATCATCGACCGCCTCAGTCCTGAGGACATCGACATGTTCTGGGACCAGATCGCCACCTCGCTCCCGCTCGTCGAGGAGACGGGCGCCGGCGCCGCGGACCATGAGGTGATCGTCACCTTCTGCTGGCGCGATGACGAGGCCGAGGAGGTGCTCCTCTTCGCCAACAGGCTGACCGACGAGCGTCATCTCGCCGAGACGATGCTCGAGCGGAAGGAAGGCACCGACCTGTGGCACGCCTCGTTCCTGATGAAGGGCGACTGGCGGGCCTCGTACTCCTTCCTGTGCAAGCACCCCGGCGAACCGGCCCCGTGGGAGAGCGAGGGTCAGGTCGAGCTGCGTGCCGTGCTGCACCGTGGCTACCTCGACCCGCTCAACCCCGACTGGTGCCACAACCGGCAGGGCGTCAAGCAGTCGGTCGTCTCCCTGCCCGATGCCCCGCTGCAGCCGTGGCTGTTCCGCCGCGACGACGTCGTCCCCGGCACGGTGACGCTGGAAGTGGGCCCCGACGGCCGTGACGTCTGGCTCTACGACCCCGCCGGCGCCGGTCTCAACGTCGACCTGCCGCTCGTGGTCGCCCTCGACGGTGAGATCTGGACCGACCACCACTCGCTGCCGACCACGCTCGACAACCTGATCGCCGACGGCCACCTCCGCCACGTACGCTGCGTCCTGCCCGCCTCCGGCGGCCGCGACAAGCGGTGGGAGGAGCTCGCCGGCGGCGAGGGTGCCGACTACATCGTCAACCAGCTGCTGCCGTGGGTGCGCGAGCGCCGCGCGGTCTCCGAGGAGACGTACGTCGTGGGTCAGAGCCTCGGCGGCGTCACCGCGCTACGTGCCGGCCTGACCTATCCCGAGCACATCCACGGGGTCGCGAGCCAGTCGGCCTCGCTGTGGCTCGACGACCTCGCCGACGCTGTCACGGCGGAGGCGAAGACGCGTGTGCACCTGGCGCACGGCACTCAGGAGTGGGTCCTCGACGAGCTCCACCACGACCTCGTCGACCGTCTCCGTGCGGCTGGGATCGACGTCACGTCCGCCGAGCACAACGGTGGCCACGACTACGCCTGGTGGCGCTCGGCCGTCGCTGACGGACTGCGCGCGCTGCTGCCGCCGGAATAACGGACGCCCCGGGGCGGGTTGAGACTTCACGTGAAGCTGAGCGTTCTCGACCTCGTCCCGGTCCGCAAGGACCAGTCCTCCGCAGATGCCCTGGCCGCGACGCTGTCGTTGGCGAAGGTGGCCGACGAGCTCGGGTTCGAGCGCTACTGGCTCGCCGAGCACCACAACATGCCGGCGGTCGGGTCGACCAACCCGCCGGTGCTGATCTCACTGGTGGCCGGCGCGACCGAGCGGATCCGGGTCGGGTCCGGGGGAGTGATGCTGCCCAACCACGCACCTCTGGTGGTGGCCGAGCAGTTCTCGCTGCTCGAGGCGGCGTTCCCGGGGCGCATCGACCTCGGCATCGGCCGCGCGCCGGGGACCGACCCGGTGACCTCCTGGGCGCTGCGTCACGGCGCCGGCGGGGTGAGCGACGACGCGGTCAACCGCTTCCCGGAGTACCTCGACAACATCGTCGCGATGATGGCGCCGGAGGGCGTCGGGCTGATGGCCGGTGGCCGCCAGCACGTCCTGCACGCGACCCCGTCGGCCGCGTCGGTCGCCGAGCTCTGGCTGCTCGGCTCCTCGGACTACTCCGCGCGCCTGGCTGCCGAGAAGGGCCTGCCGTACGTCTTCGCCCACCACTTCGCGGGCAACGGCACCGACACCAAGGCGATGATCGAGCTCTACCGCTCGACCTTCCAGCCCTCCGAGCTCCTCAGCGAGCCGAAGACGTTCCTGACCGTCAACGCCAGCGTGGCCGAGACCGCCGAGGAGGCCGACCGCCGGGCGCTGCCCCAGCTGCTGACCATGCTGAAGCTGCGCACCGGCCAGCCGCTGACCGCGCAGCCCAGCATCGACGAGGCCGAGAAGACGGAGATCCCCGAAGCCCACCAGGGGCTGGTCGACACGATGCGTGGCCGATGGATCATCGGCTCCGCCGCGTACGCGAAGGCTCGCCTGGCCGGGATGGCCGAGGAGTACGGCGTGGACGAGGTCATGGTGAACCCGGTCGGATCGGCGTACGAGGGCACGGACCCGCGCACCGCGCCGGCGCGTGAGGAGACGCTGCGCCTGCTGGCCGGCTGAGTTGGGCGGCCGCGTAGGATCGGGGCCACCTCGTCGCGAGGTGACGGCGCGCCTGAGCCACTTGGGACGAGGGACCTAGGACACTGTCTGCTTCTGGGTGCGTAACTCTGCACTCGCGCACCGGTTGTGCCAGTCTGATCAACGCTCTGTTTCCTTCTCCACATTTGAAAGTGCCGCCTCATGACACGCTGGAGCCTGCGCTGGTTGAAGCGCCGGGGGCCCCAGACTGCGACGCTCGCTGAGCAGTCAGATCCGGGTCTTGCTCGCTCATTCCCTCCGACCGGGGGTCAGGCCGTGCCTTTTCCGCCGGTGCCATCGAACCCCGCCATGCCACCGATCTCCTCCACGCCACCTCCCCGCCAGGAGGAAGAGGACGAGGCCTGGCCCGAGATCATGGAGCAGTTCGGGCTCCACCTGATCAGCCTGGCCGAGCAGATGCGGATCTCGCTCGACGGCCTCGAGGCCGACGAGGACGACCCTGATCGGCTGAAGAAGCTCTATGAGGTCGACCACGCCGTCACCCGCATGCGGCGCGCGAGCCGCGACCTGCGTACGCTCGCCGGCCGCGCCGAGGACGAGATGGGCGGCATCGACACCTCGCTGCTGGACATCATCCGGATGGCGCTGTCGGGCATCGAGCGCTACAACCAGGTCACGATCGGCCGGGTGAGCGATCTCGCCGTCATCGGCTACGCCGCCGACGACGTCTCCTGCCTGATCGCCGCGCTGCTGGACAACGCGACCAAGTACTCCCCGGGCGCGGTGACGGTCAACGTCCACCTCGCCGACGCCGGCGACGTGCTGTTCCGCATCGAGGACACCGGCATCGGTATCCCGGAGCGATCGGTGGGCCGCCTCAACGCGCTGCTGGCGGGCCCGATCGTGGAGCTGGTCAGCAAGTCCGGGAGCCACACCGGCTTCCCGGTGGTGCACCGGATCGCCCGCAAGTACGACATCGACGTACGCCTCGCCACCCGCCCCGCGCCCGGCAACGGGATGATCGCGATGGTGACGGTGCCGGCCCAGCTCCTGTGCGAGGTTCCGGTCACCCCGCTCGAGCCGGCCGAGCTGCCGAGGGCCTCGAGCGCGAGCAGCGTCGCGGTCCTGCCGCCCGCCCCGCGGCGGCGCGGACCCCAGTCCGCGACGCAGCCGGCCGCCCAGCCCGTGCGGCGCGAGATGCGACCGTCCTCGCTCCAGCCGTTGCGACGGCCGACGCCGCCGGCCGAACAGGTTGCGCCGCAGACCGGGCAACAGCCCGTGGTGCACCAGCCTGTGCAGCCGCCGGCGGCGCAGTTCGCACCAGCGCCCAGCGAGCAGCGGTCGCCGGATCTCGCCACCGACACGATGAAGACGTCGATCCCGGTCCCCGGCGAGACGGATGGGACGGATGAGACGAATGAGGCCTCCGTGCCCGCTGAGCAGAGCAGCCCAGTAGAGTCAGGTGCGCTCCCGCGCCGGGAGCCGGTCAGCCTGCGCAGCAAGCCGGCCGTGCCCGAAGCAGCCGTTGGACCGCAGACGGATGAGTCCTCGCCCGAGGACCAGTCGGCGGCCCGGCACTCCTTCGCCGACGATCTCGACGCGTTCTCCCTTGGTAGCTAAGACCCAGCAGTGAAAGGAACCCTTTCGTAATGGAAAGCCCGGTCGTCCCCCGCGACCCCAAGGAATTCAGCTGGCTGATCGACAACTTCGCCAGCTCCACCCCCGGTGTGACCCATGCGCTCATCGTCTCCTCCGACGGACTCCCGCTGATCGGTGCCGGTGGCATGTCCGCCAACGTCGCCGACCCGCTCGCCGCGATGACGGCCGGAGTGATCAGCCTCGGCAACAACATCGCGCGCGAGGTGGGCGAACCCGGCTGTGACCAGGTGATGCTGAAGTTCCACACCGGTCACTTCCTCTTCATGGGCATCGGTGACCTCGCGGGCTTCGCCGTCCTCGTCGGCGCCGGTGCGAACCTGGGCGTCGTCGCCCACAAGATGGCCCAGATGGTCGACGCCGTCGGCCACGTACTCACTCCCCAGATGCGCGACGAGCTGCGCCAGATGACGGTCAGCTCGATGGCGGGAGAGCGCGCGTGAGCTCCAACCCGTGGGTGCGTCCTTACGTACTGACGGGAGGCCGCACCAAGACCAACCACCAGCTGTACGTGCACACGCTGGTCTCGGCGGCGCACTTCGACGCGCGCGCGGCCGCCAAGCTGACGCCCGAGTCGCGCCGGCTCTACGACCGCGTACGCCTCGGGCCACAGTCGGTCGCGGAGCTGTCCGCACACTGCGGGATCTCGCTCGGGGTGACGCGCGTGCTGCTCGAGGATCTTGCCTCGACCGAGCACCTGCAGATCAATGAGGGGGCGTACGACTCCCCGTTCGACCACCGTCTGTTGAAGAGAGTTATCGATGGCCTTTCCGAGCTCGGCTGACCGCCCGGCACTGACCGTCACCTCTGCAAAGCTCGTGATCGCGGGAGGGTTCGGCGTCGGGAAGTCGACCCTGGTCGCCTCGGTCTCGGAGATCCCGCCGGTCAACACCGAGGCGTGGATGACGCAGGCCGGCGAGTCGGTGGACCCGCTCTCGGACGCGAGCGCCAAGACGACCACCACGGTCGCGATGGACTTCGGCCGGGTCACCCTTGCCCCTGACCTGCTGCTCTACCTGTTCGGCACCCCGGGTCAGCCCCGGTTCTGGCCGATGTGGGACGACCTGTGCCGCGGCGCCAGCGGTGCCGTCGTACTCGTCGACACCCGCCAGCTCGACGCGTCCTTCCCCGCGGTCAACTACTTCGAGAACGACAGCGACGTCCCGTTCATCGTGGCGGTCAACCTGTTCGACGGGAAGCTGACCCACTCTCTGGAGAAGGTGCGCGACGCGCTCTGCCTCGACGAGCGGACGCCACTGGTGACCGTGGACGCCCGCGACCGCAGGTCGACGGCCAAGACGTTGGTCGCCTGCCTGTCACACACGATGAAAACCACCCCCACACGCGCCTGAGCCCGGAGGCGTACCCACTCCGAAGGAGTTTCATTGCGCAAGATCCTGATCGTCGGCGCCGGACAGGCGGGCATGCAGCTCGCTCTCAGCCTCCAGGCCGAGGGCTACGAGGTGACGGTCATGTCCGCGCGTACGCCCGATGAGCTGCGCGACGGCTGGCCGATGTCGACGCAGGTCATGTTCGACCCTGCGCTGCAGTACGAGCGCGTCTACGACCTCAACCTGTGGGAGGACGAGGCGCCCCGCATCCCCGCGGTCGGCATCTCGGTCAGCCCGGAGCCCGGGGTCCGCGCGCTCAAGTTCGACGGGCCCTGGGAGCCGTACGCCATGTCCGTCGACCAGCGCCTGAAGATGTCCTCGTGGCTGGAGCTGTTCGAGGACCGGGGCGGCCGGATCATCTACCACCCGGTGATGACCTCCGACCTGGCCGGCCTCGCCTCGATGTACGAGCTGACCCTGATCGCGGCCGGCAAGGGCGAGATCGTCGAGCTCTTCGACCGCGACCCGGTCCGGTCCAAGTACGACACCCCCGGCCGCGCGCTCTCGGCGATCTACCTCCACGGCATGGTCGAGCCCGACGACTTCCCGGCCGGGAGCATGCGGATCAACGTCGCGCCCGGGGTGGGGGAGCTGTTCGTGATCAGCGCCCTGACCCAGTTCGGGCCGAGCCGGGTCGCGTTCGTCGAGGCGATCCCCGACGGTCCCTTCGACTGCTTCTGGGACCGCCCCCGCCCGGACGAGCACCTGCGCCGGCTGCAGCACGTGATGCTCGAGCACATGCCGTGGGAGGGCGAGCTGATGCGCGACTGCGAGCCCACCGACGCCCGCGCCTCGCTCTCGGGCGCCTTCACCGGCACGATCCGCAAGCCGTACGCCGAGGTCGCGGACGGCACCTTCGTCTTCGGCATGGGTGACGTCGTCGTGGTCAACGACCCGATCGCGGGGCAGGGCTCCAACAACGCCGCCCACTGCGCCGGGATCTACACCCAGGCGATCCTGGAACGCGGCGACCGGCCGTTCGACCCCGAGTGGATGCAGGCGACCTTCGAGACCTTCTGGGAGACCCGTGCCCAGCACTCGACCGGTCTGACCGACGCGCTGCTCAACCCGCTTCCCGACCACGTGCAGCAGGTGCTCGGCGCGGCCACGCAGCACCAGGCGGTGGCGGACCGGTTCACCCGGCTCTTCCCGCACCCCGAGGACCTCGGACCGTTCCTCGGCGACCCGGAAGCGGCGCTCGCGTACGTCGCGGAGGTCGCTCAGGCGGACGCGGCCACCCGGGCTTGACGATTAGGGCATTGCTGTTCTAGGGGTCTAGGCTTGGTAGTCGGTCCAACGTGGGTCTGTCTCGTCGTGCCTCGCGGCTGCCCGGTCAGCGCGCTTCTGTGCGCTCGCGGGTGAGACATGCAGATGGCTTCACGAGGTCCACTCCGAGTTTTCGGAGAGGTTCCCGGACCGCCCGCGGGTCATCCGATCCGTGGTTTGAACGGTAGATGACCGACCAACAGATTGCAGAGGGCATGCCGAAGAAAGAAGGCGTGATCGAGATCGAGGGTACCGTAGTGGAGGCCCTCCCCAACGCCATGTTCCGTGTGGAGCTGAGCAACGGACACAAGGTTCTCGCCCACATCAGCGGCAAGATGCGACAGCACTACATCCGGATCCTTCCTGAGGACCGCGTGGTGGTGGAGCTGTCTCCCTACGACCTGACGCGCGGTCGGATCGTCTACCGGTACAAGTAACCAGCCGACGATCAAGAAAGGGCTGACATGAAGGTCAACCCGAGCGTGAAGAAGATCTGTGACAAGTGCAAGGTGATCCGTCGCCACGGCCGCGTCATGGTGATCTGCGAGAACCCGCGCCACAAGCAGCGCCAAGGCTGAGGAGCGAGGTCAAACAGCGAGCTTGCTCGTCTGTTTGCGCCGAGCGACGAAGTCGTGCCGCCGAAGGCGGCCGGGCTGAGCCCAGCTCGCAGCAACAACTGAATATTCGCATCGAGTCGCTAGGACGCTGATCCAGATTTCTGGAGTCCGAAGTCACCTCCGGAGCAGAGGCCGGAGCCCGAGGGTGCCACCCCGGGGCGCGACCCGACCGACACCTCTGTCGAAACGTAAGGAACACAATGGCACGCCTCCAAGGTGTTGACCTTCCGCGCGACAAGCGCGTGGAGATCGCTCTCACCTACATCTACGGCATCGGCCGTACCACCTCGCAGAAGCTCCTCGAGGCCACCGGCGTCAACCCGAACACCCGGGTGCACGCTCTGGCTGAGGACGAGCTGGTCAAGCTCCGTGACGAGATCGAAGCCCAGGGCATCCAGACCGAGGGTGACCTCCGTCGTGAGGTCCAGGCTGACATCCGCCGCAAGATCGAGATCGGCAGCTACCAGGGTCGCCGCCACCGTCAGGGCCTTCCGGTCCGCGGTCAGCGCACCAAGACCAACGCGCGCACCCGCAAGGGCCCGAAGCGCACCGTCGCCGGCAAGAAGAAGGCCAAGTGATCCGACGCGCCCTGCGCGTTGATCCGGCTTTCGCCTCGATCTCACAGACCAGCCAACACAGGAGTTAATGCATGCCTCCGAAGACCCGACAGGGTGCGACGAAGGTTCGTCGCAAGGAGAAGAAGAACGTCGCTCAGGGCGAGGCCCACATCAAGAGCACGTTCAACAACACGATCGTCACGATCACCGACCCGACCGGTGCGGTGATCTCGTGGGCCTCGGCCGGCACCGTCGGTTTCAAGGGCTCGCGTAAGTCCACCCCGTTCGCCGCTCAGATGGCCGCCGAGGCCGCTGGTCGCCGTGCGATGGACCACGGCATGAAGAAGATCGACGTCTTCGTGAAGGGCCCGGGCTCGGGCCGCGAGACCGCGATCCGTTCCCTGGGTGCGATCGGCCTCGAGGTCGGCACCATCCAGGATGTCACGCCGGCCCCGCACAACGGTTGCCGTCCGCCCAAGCGCCGCCGCGTTTGATCCCCACCGAGACATAGAAGGAGACTGAAGAGTAATGGCCCGTTACACCGGACCCATGACCCGCAAGTCGCGCCGTCTCGGTGTCGACCTTGTCGGCAACGACGCGGCGTTCGAGAAGCGCCCCTACCCTCCCGGCCAGCACGGCCGCGGCCGCATCAAGGAGAGCGAGTACCTCCTCCAGCTTCGTGAGAAGCAGAAGGCTCGCTTCACCTACGGCGTGATGGAGAAGCAGTTCGCTTCCTACTACGCCGAGGCCCACCGTCGCGGTGGCAAGACCGGTGACAACCTGCTCCAGCTGCTCGAGGGCCGCCTGGACAACGTCGTCTACCGTGCCGGCTTCGCCCGCACCCGCCGCCAGGCCCGCCAGCTGGTCGTTCACGGCCACTTCCTGGTCAACGGCAAGAAGGTCAACGTGCCTTCGTTCCAGGTCTCGGCTCACGACGTCATCGACGTTCGCGAGAAGTCGCTGGAGATGACCCCGTTCATCGTGGCTCGCGAGACCCACGGCGAGCGCGTCGTCCCGGCCTGGCTCGAGGCTGTCCCGAGCCGGATGCGCATCCTGGTTCACCAGCTCCCCGTCCGGGCTCAGATCGACGTCCCGGTCCAGGAGCAGCTGATCGTCGAGTACTACTCGAAGCTCTGATCAGCCCCACGCAGTAACCACGGTGAGTCCCCGGCGTTCAAACTTCACAGAAGACGTACGCCGGGGCCTTGCCGCCCCCACAGCCTTCCGTCATCACCCCTTGAAGTTCGGGTCCGTCAAATAGCGGTCGGCCCGGAAAGGACAAATCAGTGCTTATCGCACAGCGCCCCACCCTGTCGGAAGAGTCCGTCGAGGAGTTCCGCTCCCGCTTCGTGATCGAGCCCCTCGAGCCGGGCTTCGGTTACACGCTGGGCAACTCTCTTCGCCGCACCCTGCTCTCCTCGATCCCCGGTGCTTCGGTCACCTCGATCAAGATCGACGGCGTCCTCCACGAGTTCTCGACCATCGAGGGCGTCAAGGAAGATGTCACCGAGATCATCCTCAACCTCAAGGGTCTGGTCGTCTCCTCGGAGCACGACGAGCCCGTCACCATGTACCTGCGCAAGTCCGGTGCCGGTGACGTCACCGCCGCCGACATCGCGCCGCCGGCCGGTGTCGAGGTGCACAACCCCGACCTGAAGATCGCGACGCTGTCCGACAAGGGCAAGATCGAGCTCGAGCTCGTCGTCGAGCGTGGCCGTGGCTACGTCTCCGCCGTCCAGAACAAGGGCGCCGAGAACGAGATCGGCCGCATCCCGGTCGACTCGATCTACTCGCCGGTCCTCAAGGTCAGCTACAAGGTCGAGGCCACCCGTGTCGAGCAGCGCACGGACTTCGACAAGCTCGTCATCGACGTCGAGACCAAGCCGTCCATCGCTCCCCGCGACGCGATCGCCTCGGCCGGTAAGACCTTGGTCGAGCTCTTCGGTCTGGCCCGCGAGCTGAACGTCGACGCCGAGGGCATCGACATCGGCCCGTCGCCGGTCGACGAGCAGCTCGCCGCCGACCTCGCCCTCCCGGTCGAGGACCTGCAGCTGACCGTTCGTTCCTACAACTGCCTCAAGCGTGAGGGCATCCACACCGTGGGTGAGCTCATCTCGCGCTCGGAGCAGGACCTGCTCGACATCCGCAACTTCGGCGCCAAGTCGATCGACGAGGTCAAGCTGAAGCTGCACGAGATGGGCCTGTCCCTCAAGGACAGCGCTCCGGGCTTCGACCCGTCCGCCGCCCTCGCCGCCTACGGCGACGATGACGACGACGCGTTCGTCGAGGACGAGCAGTACTGAGTTTCCACCAAAACCGCCCCGTGAGGGGCGTCTACCCCGGTACCTGATACGGCCGGAGAGAAGGAGCAGGCACGATGCCTACCCCGAAGAAGGGTGCCCGTTTCGGCGGTTCGCCCGCGCACCAGAAGCTGATCCTCTCGAACCTCGCCACCGCGCTGTTCGAGAACGGCCGCATCACCACCACCGAGGCCAAGGCTCGGCACCTCCGCCCCGTCGCGGAGAAGCTGATCACCAAGGCCAAGAAGGGTGACCTGCACAACCGTCGCGAGGTCCTCAAGACCATCCGCGACAAGTCCGTCGTGCACACCCTCTTCACCGAGATCGCCGAGCAGTTCGCCGAGCGTCCGGGTGGCTACACCCGGATCACCAAGATCGGTCCCCGCAAGGGCGACAACGCTCCGATGGCTGTGATCGAGCTCGTCAACGAGGCCTACGAGCCGAAGACCAAGGCTGCTCCGGCTGCCGCGGCTCCGGTTGCGGCTCCCGTCGAGGAGAAGGTCGAGGAGGCGCCGGTCGAGGAGACCGCTGCCGACGAGACCACCGAGGCCGCCGCCGAGGAGGCTCCCGCTGCGGAGACCAACGAGGACGAGGCCAAGGCCTGATCTGGTTCTGAACTGTGGCCCGTCACCCGCGAGGGTGACGGGCCACTGTCATTTCCCCGAGCTCTGTTCGGAGCGGGCCAGCAGCCAGCAGACGACCCCGCCGCCCACGATGGCCACCGTCGTCGCGACGGTGGAGAGCGCGGAGTACAGCTGCACCGTGGCGAAGTTGTCGAAGGACATCGCCGACGTCAGCACGAGAGATATCGGCACCTGCACGACGATGAGCAGGAGATAGGTGATCGGCAGTCCGATCAGCCAGCGTCGGCCGGTCCAGGCGGCGCATCCCCAGCCGGCCAGGACCAGCAACAGAATCAGCGGTCCGAGGATGCCGGCGACGACCGGGTTGTAGAACTGGAACAGCTGGACGAGGCCGTACCAGAGCAGGGTGCTCAGCAGCCAGGACAGCATCGGCAGCACGATGCCGAGGAGCCGGGCAGTCGGGGTGCGAGCGATGTACGCCGCGCCGCCCGCCACCACGGCGTACAACAGCGCGTTGAGCACGATGGTCACGATGTTGACGATGCCCATACTGGCCGCCGTGCCGCCGAGCAGGTACGTCAGGACGAACCCGACCATCGCGATCGTGACCTGCAGGATCAGCACCGCCACGATGACGACGATGGTGGTGCCCATGATCGAACGGGGAACGGAGCCCGAGACGTGGGTCGGGGGCAGCGGCGTCGGGGGCGGCGGGGGAGGCGGCGCGGCGTGGCTCATGGCAGGCAGCCTGCCGGACCCGCTGTGTGCCTGCCACCCCTTTCGGAGACGGGTTTCAGCGGTCGGCTGTCAGAGGCCGGCGAGGAAGGTGGCGCCGTCGAGGCTGCCGGGCTCGGCGCCGGTGCGGGCGATGTCGTGGACCGCGCGCTGGATGGCCTCGTTGACCGGGGTCGGGACGCCGTGGAGGCGACCGAGCAGCACGATCTCGCCGGAGAGGTAGTCGATCTCGACGCCGGTCCCGCGGGTGAGGCTCTGCCAGGTCGAGCTGTTGTTGGCACGGCCGCGGCCGGTGATGTGGTCGGCTCGCCGCGTACGGTCCTGGTCGGCGGTCACGACGTCGATGCCGGCGGCAGCGAGTGCGGCTTCCGCCTCGGCCAGGCAGCGGGCGTAGATCTCCTCGTCGCTGGGGCCGGGGGCGATCGCGGCGTTGATGCCGTTGCCGAGGTTGTTGAGGAGCTTGCGGTTCTTCCAGGCCATGATGTCGGCGCGCGGCTCGCTCAGGAACCCAGCCTTGACCAGGTCGTTCGCGATCTCGGTGGCGGTCTCGTCGATGCCGGTGGGATAGCGGCCGATGTCGAGGATGCCGGGCTTGTTGCCGGAGTCCTGAACGACCGCGCCGGGGGTCAGGAAGGTGGCGGGGAGGATGACATGGATGGCGTACGTCCGGGCGAAGCGGCGCAGGATCCGCGGCTCGTTCGCGACGCCGTTCTGCATCGCTACGACCGGCGTGCCGGGCGGCGCGTACGCCGCCAGGTCCTCGAGCGCGGCCTCGGTCTGCTGGCCCTTGACGCTGAGGAGGACGACGGTGTCCTCGGTCCAGGCGACCTGGCTCGCGTCCTCGACGGCGGGTACGTCGAGGGTGAGCACGCCGTCGGGAGTGTCGAGCGTGAGACCCTGCTCGCGGATCACCCGGAGGTGCTCGCCGCGGGCCACGAGAGTGACGTCGACACCTGCCCGGTGCAGCAGCCCTCCGGTCACCCCACCGACAGCCCCGGCACCGAAGATCACATAGCGCATGCGCCGAGTCTGGCAAACGACGTGGTCGCTGCGAGAATGGGCCCGTGCGCATCAGGATCGACCTCGCCTACGACGGCACCATGTTCCACGGCTGGGCGACCCAGCCGGGGCTGCGTACGGTCCAGGGAGAGCTCCAGAACGCGCTGGCGACCGCGCTGCGGGTGCCGGCGACGGGGGAGCGGTCCCAGGTGTGGGTGACGGTCGCCGGGCGTACGGACTCGGGTGTGCACGCCCGCGGACAGGTCGCCCACTTCGACATCGACGCCGACGTGCTCGAGTCCTCGCGGGGACGGTCGGAGCAGTCGCCGCTGGACTCGCTGGTGCGCCGGCTGAACGGGATCCTCCCGGCCGACCTGCGCGTACGTGCCGCGGTCGAGGCGCCGGTGGGCTTCAACGCCCGGTTCTCGGCGCTGTGGCGACGCTACGTCTACCGGATCGTGGACGACCCGGCGTATGTCGACCCGCTGCTGCGCGGGCACGTGCTCTACCGGACCCGGCCGCTCGACCTGTCGCTGATGAACGTCGCCTCCGCCGACCTCATCGGGCTCAACGACTTCGCCAGCTTCTGCAAGCCGCGCGAGGGCGCGACCACGATCCGCGATCTGCGCCAGCTCAGCTGGGAGCGGCGCCCCGACGGGATCATCGAGGCGACGGTGCTCGCCGATGCCTTCTGTCACTCCATGGTGCGCTCGCTGGTTGGGTGCCTGATGGTGATCGGGGAGGGGCGCAAGGACGTCAGCTGGGCCAAGGAGTCGCTGGCCTCGCGTTCGCGGTCCTCGTCGATCCCGATCGCGCCGGCCAACGGCCTGACCCTCGAAGAGGTCGCCTACCCGCCCGACGAGCTGCTGGCGGCCCAGCACGAGCGCACGATGAACCGCAGAGAGGCGAGCGAGCTTGACCGGGACTGACGACGAGCACTACTTCTCCGCCGACCCGTCGGTGCCCTTCGAGCGAATTCCCGTCTCGACGACCGTGTGGGACATGGACCTGTCGTTGGTCTCCGGGTCGGGCGTCTTCGCCAAGGGACGCCTCGACATCGGCACCTCGGTGCTGTTCAAGGAGACCGAGCCGCCGTCGCTGAAGCCCGGCGCGCGGGTCCTCGACCTCGGCTGCGGCTACGGCATGATCGGGCTCGCCCTGGGACTCGCGGTGCCCGAGGCGTACGTCACCGGCGTCGACGTCAACGAGCGCGCGGTCCTGCTGGCCAACGAGAATGCGGCGAAGCTGGGTCTGGGCGACCGGTATCGCGCCGCGGTGCCCGCCGAGATCGATCCCGAGGTGACGTACGACGAGATCTGGAGCAACCCGCCGATCCGGATCGGCAAGCCGGCCCTCCACGAGCTGCTCCTCACCTGGCTCCCGCGTCTCGCCCCAGACGGCCGAGCGGTCATGGTCGTCGGCAAGAACCTCGGCGGCGACTCGCTGCAGCGCTGGATCACCGAGCAGGGCTACCCCACCACCCGCATCGGCAGCGCCAAGGGGTTCCGCGTGCTCGAGACCCGCCGCGCCTGAAGCTTCGCCACGGCGCGGGAGCCGACAGTTCGGTGACATCACCTGCGGAACGTGGACTCATGCGTCAGGCTCCGTGCGTGAGCGTGGACGAGGCGATAGCAGGATCCGGTACCGAGCGGGCGGGCCTACGTCGAGGGCTAGGTGCTCACCGGTGCCGTTGCGCTCTGGGCGGTGGTCACCTTGCTCGCCGGTTTGATCGCGCGGGGGTGGCGTGATCTGGGACGTGTTTCTCTTCCCAGACGACAGGGCTGGTTTCCGGCTATCCGGGGACATGGCTCGCGACGACGGATCCAACGCAGCCGAGACCTTCATGGAGATGGAGCCAGGCACACCCGGCGAGCTTGTCAGGGCCAACTGCTGGGCCTGCCCGGACTAATCGGCACAGGATCGCCTGCTCGGCGACTATGACAGAGGGTCCGAGTTCGTGAATCGTTCACAAACTCGGACCCTCCGCCATAGTGAGGCGCAATCGTCGTAGGCGGGCGGACCGGCAGGGCCGAGGGCTTCCGCGTCTTGGAGACCCGCCGCTCCTGAACGGTCCAGATGCCGGTTTCCGCCGTCTCGCGCGCCTCGCGGCCGGTCGCGCCTGGTGCGCTGCGAGACTCCGCCCATGACCAACCGTGCGATGACGACTCCCGCACTGACGAACCGTCAGCGCCTGGCCCGCTCCTACAAGGCCTGGGGCGTCGCCGCGCTGGTGAGCCTGCTGACGGTGCTGCCTGTGTACCTTGCCGTGACGAGCTCCGGCATCGAGATGTCGCGGCTGGTGAGCGTGCCGGTGATGGTCGTCGTGGGGCTGATCGGGCCAGTGGTCGGAGCGTTCTTGAGCATGCGCGCCGGGCTGGGGCGGTTCTGCACCGGGGCCGCGTTCGTGATCATCGCGACCCCGATGACGAGCCTGCCGCTGCTGGCGATCCCGGCGTACGTCCTGGCACCCTGGATCGCCGTGGCGATCAGTGAGGAACCGGCGCCTCAGCGCTGGAACGGCTGAGAGATCGGGCGGGACCGGATCCTCTGCCAGCTCGCCGGCAACCGAAACCGCCCATCGCCGAGTGCCCTCAGCGACGGTCGGACGGGGCGTTGCCTGGGGTGAACGAATTTTCGTTCGCCCGCAGGGTTTCTGTGCCGGGCGAGGCACACAGGTCAGATGAAGCGACTTCGAGTCGCCGCACTTGAGTATCCGTGCGGATGTGCGTTCCGCACTGTTCGGCCAGGCTCGATTGGTGAGCAAACCCGACCCCACCTGGTATGGCACCGTCCTCCGTTCGTACGCCGTCTGGATCGGCGCCGTGCTCTTGGCGACGGCTGCCGGGTGGTTGCCGTTGTGGATCTGGACGCTTGACGTCCAGGGCTGGGACGGAATTGAGTCCCTGTGGTGGGCCATCTTCGCGTTCGTGACAGTTGGGGTTGGCAGCGGCCTCGTGCTGACAAGGCTGGCAGGGCTGCCCGGTGTAAGCGGTCTGGCCACGCTGTGCGTGATCGTGCTCGCCTACCTGGCATTCGGCGCCTACCCGCCGCTCGCCTGGACCCTCCTCGCCGCTGCCCCGGCGGTCGGCGCCGGTATTGCCATGACGTGATGGCACACGACCCCGCCAGGTACTCCTATGCCGGGACCGGGTCCTTGGCCAGTCGGACCGGGAGGCGGTCGAGGCTGTAGACGACCGAGAGGTCGCGCCAGCCGAGGTCGCCGGGGTCGTCGGTGGCCATGGCCAGGTCGGGGAAGCGGCGGGCGAGGCCGGTGAGGGCGGCGCGGAGCTCCATGCGGGCCAGCTCGGCGCCGACGCAGCGGTGCATGCCGTGGCCGAAGGCGAAGTGCATGGTGTCGGCGTTGCGGAGGTCGAACTGCTCCGGCTTCGGCATCACCGCGGGGTCGCGGTTGGCGCCGGTGAGGCTGACCAGGACGACGGCGCCCTTCTTGATCGGTACGCCGAAGAGGTCGTGGTCCTCACGGGCGAACCTCGGGAACGCGAGCTGCACCGGGCACAGGTAGCGGAGCAGCTCCTCGACGACCTTGTCGACCTCGGCCCGGTCGCCGGAGCGCAGGATCTCGTACGCCTCCCGGTTCTGCATCAGGACGTAGGCGCCCATGGAGAGCATCGAGGCGGAGGTCTCGTAGCCGCCGAGGAAGACGCCGTCGGCGAGGCCGCCGAGCTCGACGTCGTCGTACTCCGCGCCCTTGTTGCGGATGATCTCGCCGATCATGCCGTCGCCGGGGTTGGCGCGCTGCTGGCGGACCTGCTCGATGAGGAACGTCCTGGTCTCGGTGGCGGCACCGAAGGCTCCGGCGCCACCCTCGGAGAGGTCGAAACGGGCCATGCCGAGCTTGTGGAACTCGTCGCGTACGTCCTCGGGCATGCCCAGCAGCTCGCAGATCACCCGGAACGGGATCTCGAAGCCGAAGTGGTGGACCAGGTCGACCTCGGGGCCGTGGGCCTCCATGCCGTCGAGGGCGTCGGTGACGATCCGGTCGATCATCTCGTTGAGGCGGCCGAGGCGGCGCATGGTGAACTCCGGGGTCAGCAGCCCGCGGAGCTTGGTGTGGTCGGGCGGGTCGGTCATGCCCAGTCCACCGATGCCCTCGGCGTCGGTGCGCTTGCGGGTGCCGAGCAGGTGGCGCATGTCGTTGGAGTAGGCGTTCTTGTCGGCCAGGACGTGCTTGGACTCGGCGTGCCCGGTGACCAGCACGATGTCGAGGCCGAGCACCGAGCCGAGCTTGGTGACCGGCGCCTGCTCGCGGCTCTCGGCGAGCAGCGGCACCGGGTCGACGCCGTCACGGCGCAGCGGGAAGGTCAGGTGCTCGGGGATCTTGCGCAGCGTGGTGATGTCGGGAATCGGCGACTCCTTGCCCCGCATCGCGAACTGCAGGGCAAGCTTGCGGACACGCTCCGTCAGAGGTCGCGTCATCGATTTCACCTGGGCGGCAATCTGCATGCGGCCAGTCTGGACCATCGTCAATCGACGGTCATCAGGAATACCCCTGGTTTGACCGTGTGTCTTGGCTCACCCGTGGAGCACGGTCCTGAACAGCGCACACGTCTCCTCGATCGCGAGCTGCGCGGCCTGCGAAAGATGGCCCATGGCGAAGAAGCCGTGGATGAGACCGTCGCAGTGGCGGTACGTCGTCGGGACCCCCGAGCTCTCCAGCGCCTTGGCGTACGCGATGCCCTCGTCGCGCAGCGGGTCGAACTCCGCGGTCACCACGACCGCCGGGGCGAGGCCCTCCAGGTTGCCCTTGATCGGGCTCAGCCGGGGGTCGGCGCGATCGGCGTCGCCCACGTAGTTGTCCGAGAACCACTTCATCGTCGGCAGCTCGAGGAAGTAGCCGTGGCCGTTCTCCGCGTACGACGGGTAGCCGCTGGTCATGTCGATCCCCGGGTAGATCAGCAGCTGGCCCGCGAGCTCGCGTCCTTCGTCGCGGAAGGCCTGGGCGACCACGGCCGACAGGTTGCCGCCGGCGCTGTCGCCGGCGACCGCGACCCGGCCGTCACCACCGAGCGTCGCGGCGTTGTCGCTGACCCAGCGAGCGGCGGCGACCGCGTCGTCGTACGCGGCGGGGAACGGGTGCTCCGGGGCGAGCCGGTAGTCCACGGCGACGACCACGGCGTCGCAGATGGTGGCGAGGTTGCGGGCCTGGTCCTCGTGGGTGTCGAGATCGCCGACGACCCAGCCGCCGCCGTGGAACATCACGATCGTGGGCAGCGGGCCCTGCGTGGTGGGCCGGTAGATGCGTACGTCCAGGTCGCCCGCCGGCCCTGGGATCACCCCGCTCTCCACCGATCCGACCGGTGGAAGCGGGATGCCCTCGCTCAACGCACGGTAGAGCGCTCGTGCCGTCGGCGGATCGAAGGACTCCAGGGGCTGGCCCTTCGCGAAGAGGGTGAGCAGGTCAGCGATCTGGCTGTCGAGCGGAGGCATGGCGTCAGTCATATCGCTATTCGCCAAAATGTGTCGAGCGTCACGTTCTACTGATGGGACCGCCCGACCCAAGAACGTCTGCGAGGCCGATACGGAATAACCATTCGACACGGGTGCCAGACTGGACGGCTGTGGGACATGTGGACGTTGCTGGAGTGAGTTTCCAGCTGCCTGACGGACGAGTGCTGCTCGACGACGTCTCCTTCCGGGTGGGCGAGGGTGCGAAGGTCGCGCTGGTCGGCGCCAACGGCGCGGGAAAGACGACGCTGCTGCGGATCGTCACCGGTGAGCTGACCCCGACGACGGGATCCGTCGTGCGCTCGGGTGGCCTCGGGGTGATGCGGCAGATGGTCGGCAAGGGCTCCTCGACCGTCGGTGAGCTGCTGCTCTCGGTGGCGCCCGCGCGGGTGCGCGAGGCGGCGGCCGCGGTGGAGGCGTGCGAGCTGGAGCTGATGTCGTCGGAGGACGAGCGGCTGCAGATGCGCTACGCGACCGCGCTGGCCGAGTACGCCGACGCCGGCGGCTACGACATCGAGGTCGTCTGGGACGTGTGCACCATGGCCGGGCTCGGGGTGCCGTACGACCGCGCCCGCTACCGATCCCTGGACACCTTGTCCGGCGGTGAGCAGAAGCGGCTGGTGCTCGAGTATCTGCTGCGTGGTCCCGACGAGGTGCTGCTGCTCGACGAGCCGGACAACTTCCTCGACGTGCCCGGCAAGATCTGGCTGGAGCAGCGCATCCGCGAGTCCCCGAAGACGATCCTCTACGTCAGTCACGACCGTGAGCTGCTGGACAACACCGCGACCAGGGTGGTCACGGTCGAGCTCGGCGCGTCCGGCGCCGGCAACAGCACGTGGACGCATCCTGGTGGGTTCGCCTCCTACCACGAGGCCCGCAAGGACCGGTTCCTGCGGTTCGAGGAGCAGCGCCGTCGCTGGGACGAGGAGCACGCCAAGATCAAGGCGCTGGTCCTGCGGCTGAAGGTCAAGTCGGAGTACAACGACGGGATGTCCAGCCAGTACAAGGCGGCCCAGACCCGGCTCCGGAAGTTCGAGGAGGCCGGGCCGCCCGTCGAGCAGCCACGGGAGCAGGCGGTGCAGATGCGGCTGCGCGGCGGGCGCACCGGTAAGCGGGCGGTGGTCTGCGAGGCGCTCGAGCTCACCGGGCTGATGAGCCCGTTCGACCTGGAGGTCTGGTACGGCGAGCGGGTTGCCGTGCTCGGCTCCAACGGCTCGGGTAAGTCCCACTTTCTGCGGCTGCTCGCCCGCGGCGGCACCGACCCGGACGTGGAGCACCGCCCGGTCGAGGACACCCCCATCGAGCCGGTTCGCCACCGTGGGAAGGCCAAGCTCGGCGCCCGCGTGCGGCCGGGCTGGTTCGTGCAGACGCATGCCCATCCGGAGCTGGTGGGACGTACGCTGCTCGACATCCTGCACCGCGGCGAGGCCACGCCGGACGGGCGAGGGCGCGCGGGTATGGGCCGCGAGGCCGCCTCGCGGGTGCTCGACCGCTACGAGCTCGCGCACGCCGCGGAGCAGACCTTCGACTCGCTCTCGGGCGGGCAGCAGGCGCGCTTCCAGATCCTTCTGCTCGAGCTCAGCGGCGCCACCCTGCTGCTGCTCGACGAGCCGACCGACAACCTCGACGTCCAGTCCGCCGAGGCGCTCGAAGCCGGGCTGGAGTCCTTCGAGGGCACCGTTGTCGCGGTCACGCACGACCGCTGGTTCGCCCGTGGCTTCGACCGCTTCCTGGTCTACGGCGCCAACGGTGATGTCTATGAGTCCCCGGAGCCGGTCTGGGACGAGACGAGAGTGGAGAGGTCCCGATGAGTGAGCTGGTGATCGAGCGCGTCGACCCGTTCGACGACGACGCCTTCGACGCGTGGTACGACGTGATGACCGCGTCGTGGCTCGACGTACGCGGCCCCGACGCCGATCTGTGGGCGCGTGAGGAGCAGCGCGTCGAGCTGCAGCAGCAGACCGAGAAGACCGACCGTCGTGCCTACCTCGGGCGTGTCGGTGGTGAGGCGGTCGCTGCCGCCTGGATGGCCATGCCGCTGCTCGACAACCTCCACCGGGCCACCTTGGTGGTGGCGGTGCTGCCGGACCACCGCAGGCAGGGACACGGCACCGCTCTGCTTGACCACGTCGAGGCAGAGGCCCGCGCCCAGGGGCGTACGTCGTTCACGGGCGAGGTCTGGTGGCCCTGGCCGCTCGGCTCCGGTGGTGAGGGATCGCCGGGGCGGGACTTCGGGATCGCGCGGGGCTATGCGCCCGCCCTGGTCGAGGTACGCCGCCTGCTGCGGCTCCCGGTGCCGGACCACGTCCTCGACCGGCTGGCGGCGGAGGCCGCCGAGAAGCACGGCGACTACACGCTGCGCTCCTGGGTCGGCCCGGTGCCCGACGACATCGTGGAGAGCTGGGCGGTGCTCGACGCCAGCCTGGAGACCGAGGCGCCGACCGGCGACCTGGACATCGAGGCGCTCGAGCCCGACGTGGCGAAGGTGCGCGAGTCCGAGGAGCTGGTCGCGGCCCAGAAGCGGACCCTCTACCACTCGGTGGCGCTGGACGCCGACGGCCGGGTGGTGGCGTACACGGTGATCGGCTACTCGAGCCTGGACGGCAACAGCTATCAATGGGGCACCCTGGTCGAAGGGGCTCACCGGGGCCACCGGCTCGGCCTGGCGGTCAAGGTCGCCAACCTGAGGTTGCTCCAGTCCGAGCGGCCCGAGGTGCCGACCCTGGCGACGTACAACGCCGAGGTCAACACCCACATGATCCAGGTCAACGAGGCCATGGGCTTCGAACCGGTCGAGTGGCTGTGCAGCATCCAGAAGCAGGTCTCCTGAGTCGCAACGAGGACGAGCGCCTCATACCCGATCGGTGTCGGGTATGAGGCGCTCGGTTGTTGGCACCCCGCGGCGCTGGGCCCCGCAGGGGCCCAGCGCCGTGCGGGGAGATCAGGTGGCGTCGGAGTCCAGGGTGATCTTGGCGCTCTGCTCCTTGCCGTCGCGAGACCAGGTCACCTCGACCTCGTCGCCGGGGCGATAGGAGCGGACCGTGGCGACCAGCGAGTCGGAGCCGTTGATCTGGTGGTCGTCGACCTTGGTGATCGTGTCACCCTTCTTCAGCCCGGCCTTCTCGGCGGCACTGTCCGCGGTGACCTCCTGCACGACGGCACCGGTGACGGTGTTCTCGCCGGACTGGGCGGCGGAGCTGTCGCCCACCGAGATCCCCATCCGGGCGTGGGTGGCCTCGTCTCCAGCCTTGAGCTGGTCGATGATCGGGAGCACCTCGTCGATCGGGATCGCGAAACCGAGGCCGATGGAGCCGGCCTCCTCGCTGGAGGAGGAGTTGGACCTGATCGAGGCGTTGATGCCGACGACGTTGCCGTTCATGTCGACCAGCGCCCCACCGGAGTTGCCGGGGTTGATGGCCGCGTCGGTCTGGATCGCCGGGTAGACGGTCGCGTTGCCGGAGGAGTCCGAACCGACGTTGACCGGGCGGTCCAGGGCGCTGACGATGCCGGTGGTGACGGTCGAGTCCAGGCCGTACGGGGACCCGATCGCGACAACGTCCTGCCCGACCACGAGGTTGCTGGACTTGCCGATCGTCGCCGGGGTGAGGCCGGAGACGTTCTCGGCCTGGATCACCGCGGTGTCGGTGAGCGGGTCGGTGCCGACCACCTTGGCCGCGGCCGAGGTGCCGTCGCTGAAGTCGACGGTGATCGAGGAGCCCTGCTGATGCTCCTGCCCCTGGTCCTGGTCGGGCGAGCCGGGGAAGCCGGGGTTGGTCTCCTGGGTGCTCTCGGAGGAGAGGTCGACGACGTGGTTGTTGGTGAGGATCAGCCCGTCGGAGGAGAGGATGATCCCCGAACCCGACCCGCTGCCGCCCTGGGCGGCGACCTCGATCTTGACCACCGAGGGCAGCACCTTGGCCGCGACCTTCTCGGCGGTGCCCTCAGGTGCGTCGCTGTCGACGACCTGGGAGCCGGTCGCCGAGCTGCCGCCGTTCCGAGCGCCGTCCTCCTGGGTCGAGTAGAACAGTGCCGCGCCACCGAAGCCGGCACCGCCGCCGAGCACGAGGGCGCCGACGAGTGCCGTGGCGGCGAGCGTGGCCCGGCGCGCCTTCGGCTTGGGGGTCGTGGCGAGGGCCGCCGGGGCCGTCGACAGGACTGCGGTCGGAGCCACCCCAGGAGGCGGGGTGGTCGGAGCGGCGGGGGGCGGAGGCGTCGCGGTTGCGTCGGCACCCGGGGGTGCCCACTGCGGCGGGGTCCCACCGGGCTGCTGCTGAGGAGTGGGTTCGGTCATGTCATTCAGTGTGCTCAGCGTCGCTGTGAACCTGCTGAGACTGGGCTATGCGGTCTCGAAGAGATGCCTCAGGATCCGGCGAGAAGACCGACGACCGGGGCGAAAGCCTCCATCAGCTCGTCGCCGACCAGGACGTAGGAGATGCCCAGCCGTTCCCGGCGCTCGCGGAGCTGGTCGGCCATCTCCTCAGCAGAGCCGCTGACGACGCCGACCGCGCCCTGCGCGGCGAGCGCGGCGGGGTCGAGCCGTCCTGCCAGATAGCGCGGAACGGCGTCGCCCACGGCCATCAGGTTCATGTTGAGCTCGGCGGTGCCGCCGTCGGGGCGGTCGGCGGAGCGTACGTGATCGACGGCCGCGCGCACGGCTGACTCCCCGGCGTCGAAGGGGACCCCGAGAGCGGCGATGTCGGCATGTTCGCCTGCGATCCGCAGCATCCGCGGACCGCCGCCGGCGATGAGGATCGGCACCTGCTGGGGTGCGGTCCCGTAGGGGAGCACCGAGGCCTCGACAGCCCGGTGGTGGGGTCCGTCGACGGTGACGGTCTCACCGGCCAGGAGCCTCTTGATGATGCCGATCGACTCCACGAGGCGGTCGACGCGTACGCCTGGCCGGTCGAAGCCCAGCCCCAGCATCGCGTTCTCCCGAGCCGAGTCGGGGCGCCCGGCGCCGAGGCCCAGCTCGAAGCGGCCGCCCGAGAGCACGGCGAGCGTGGCCGACTCCTTGGCGACCTGGACGGGGTGGCGGAAGTCGTTGGCCAGGACGTACGTCCCCACGTGGAGCCTCGTGGTCACCGCCGCGGCCGCCGCCAGAGCGGGGAAGACGGCGTGGCCGAAGGACACGTTGTCCGGCATGACGAGCGTGTCGTAGCCCGCGCTCTCGACGCGGCGGGCGAGGTCGCTCCAGGCGGCACCCGTGGGCGCCTGAGCTGCGACGACGCCGAAGCGGAAGGGTCTGGTCTCAGGTGTGGTGGTCATGCCTCCAGGCTGGTCCTGGTGGGGCGTGAGCGGATCCGCTCACCGGCGACCGCGGCGTACGCAGATCCGCGCAGCCCTACTCGGCCTCGATCCGCAGGGTCACCTGCTTGAGCAGGGCCGCCAGCTCCGTACGCCGCTCCGGGCTCAGCGTCTCCAGCAGTCTGGTCTCGGCCTCGCCCCGCAGGTCCATCGCCCGTCGCCAGATCTCGATGCCGGCCTTGGTCGCCTCGACGCTGATCTTGCGACGGTCCTCCACCGAGGCCGTACGCCGCACCCACCCGGCCTTCTCCATGCTGTCGAGCCGGCCCGTCATCCCGGCCGGGCTGATCCCCAGATCCTTCGCGAGCGTCGTCGGGGAGGCGTGTCCGGGGGTGTCACGGATCATCAGCTCGTGCAGTGTCATGTACTCGAAGTCGGCGAGCCCGACCGCGCTCGCCGCGTCGGCACGAGCGTCGTTGAAGAACTTCGAGATGCGGCCGATGCGTACGGTGATCGCCTCGATCTCGTCGTCGAAGTCGATGTCGATCCAGTGGTCACGCCAGCGGGCGACGTGACGGTCGGCAGCGTCTTCGTTGAGGTCGCCGTCGAACGTGTCGGAGGGTCTCGGGTCGGACATGGCACGACCTTACCCTTCGCTCGCTGATAATTCGTTGACGAATAATTCGTCGGCGAAGTATTTTGGGATCATGACCGCCACGACCGAACCGCCGAGCCCTCCACCGACCCAGCGTCGGTCGCCGCTGACGCACCGCAACTTCCGCCGGCTCGTGACCGGGACGGCATCCTCGTCGCTGGGCAACGCGATCACGCCGATCGCGCTGGCGTTCGCGGTGCTCGACCTCGGCGGGACCGTCACTCAGCTCGGCATCGTGGAGGCCGTCTTCGCGACCTGCCAGGTGGTGACCACGCTGGCCGGGGGAGTGCTCGGCGACCGGGTCTCGCGCAAGCTCATGATGGAGGGCACGGCGGCGATCAGCGCCGTGGTGACCGGTGCGCTGGCTGCGACGGTGATCCTCGGGATCGCGACGATCCCCTCGATCGCGGTCATGGGCGGGCTCGCGGGCATCGTCGCCGCGCTCAACCAGCCCTCCGCGATGGCGATGACCAAGGTCGTCGTGCCCGCGGAGGATCTCGGCGCCGCCGTCTCGCTCCGGTCGCTGCTGCAGACCACCGCCTCGACCATCGGCTACGCCCTCGGCGGGGTGCTCGTCGCGGCCGTCGGTCCCGGCTGGGCGATCACGGTCGACGCGCTCACCTTCGCCGTCGCGGCCGTTGCGTACGCCGGCATGCGGGTGCCCCATGAGCGCCCGCCCCACAAGGCGTCGATGCTCGGCGACCTGGCCGAGGGCTTCCGCGAGGTGATGCGGCACTCGTGGCTGTGGTTCCTCATCCTGCAGGCGCTGCTCTACCACCTGTTCTGGTCGGGGGCGCACAGCGTGCTCGGCCCGATCGTGGTCGGCGAGGGCATCGGCCGGGCGTCGTGGGGCTTTGCGCTCGCCGCCCTGATGGCGGGCTTCTTCGTCGGCGGCCTGTTCTGCCTGAGGTTCCGCCCGCGCCGGCTGCTCTCGGTGGGCGTGTTCTTCCTCGCGATGACCGGTCTCTTCCCGATCTCGATGGCGGTCTCCGACACGCTCTGGCCGATCCTCCTGGGCGCGTTCCTGCACGGGTTCGGCCTGCAGGTCTTCGACATCTTCTGGCAGATCGCGATCCAGCAGGAGATCCCCGAGGAGAAGCTCTCCCGGGTCTACTCCTTCGACATCGTCGGCTCGTTCGTCGCCCGCCCCGTGGGGCTCGCGCTCGTCGGCCCGGTCGCTGTCGCGGTGGGCTTCGACACCTGGCTGCTCGTGGTCGCCGCGGTGATCTCCGGCAGCGCCCTGCTGTCGTTCTCCTTCGCGGGCGTACGCCGTCTGGAGCGCGCGCCCGACCAGGCCCCCTAGAGCGGGAGGCCGAGCGCGACCAGGTCCTTGCGGAGCTTCTCGGCCCCGGTGAACTGGATCGCGTGCATGCCCAATGCTGCAGCGGCGGCCACGTTGGCGACGCTGTCGTCGATGAACACCAGCCGGTCCAAGGGCTTCCCGGCGCGCTCGGCGACGAGCCGGTAGATCGCCGGGTCGGGCTTGGCCAGGCGCACCTCGCCGGAGACGACGACGTCGCCGAGCAGCTCGATCACGTCGTACGTCGCCGGCGCATGCGGATAGAGCTCGGCCGACCAGTTGGTCAGTCCGAGCTGGGGGATCCCGGCCGCGGCGAGCTCGCGGACCATCTCATGGGTGCCGGGGACCGGGCCGAGCAGGGAGAGCGGGAAGTTGTCGACGTACGCCGCTCCGGCCGCGAGCCACTCGGGCGCCGCCTCCTCGAGCACTGTGAGCGCCTGGGCCCAGGTGCGGCCGGCGTCCTGGACGTGGTTCCACGACCCGAAGTCGAAGGACTCCATGAACCTGCGGGCATCGGCGTCCCCGACTCCGGCCGCGATCGCCGGGAGCGGGTCCCAGCGGATCAGGACGTTCCCGAAATCCCAGACGACCCCGTCAACGTTAGTCATGTCTCTCCTCGCGCTGCTCGTCTCGAGTCGGCGCAAATCCGTCCTCGCTTCGCTCCGGGCGGTTTGCGCCGACTCGAGCCTGGCTAAGCGCTCACGCCCAACGAACGTCGCGCGGAACGAAGGTGAGTCCGCGCTCGCCGGTGTAGATCTGCTTCGGACGGGCGATCTTCTGCTCCTTGTCCTGGACGAGCTCCAGCCACTGGGAGAGCCAGCCCGGGGTACGCCCGATGGCGAACAGCACGGTGAACATCTCGGGCGGGAACTCCAGGGCCTCGTAGATCAGGCCGGAGTAGAAGTCGACGTTCGGGTAGAGCTTGCGCTTGACGAAGTACTCGTCCTCGAGCGCGATCTTCTCCAGCTCCATCGCGATGTTGAGCAGCGGGTTGGTGCCCGTGACCTCGAAGACGTTGAGCGCCTGCTGCTTGATGATCGTCGCGCGCGGGTCGTAGTTCTTGTAGACCCGGTGGCCGAAGCCCATCAGCCGCTCGTTGCCGGCCTTGACGCCCTCGATGAAGGCGGGGATGTTCTCCACCTTGCCGATGCGGCGCAGCATCCGGAGCACGGCCTCGTTGGCGCCGCCGTGGAGCGGGCCGAAGAGGGCGCCGACACCGGCAGCCACCGAGGAGTAGGGGTCGACCTGGGTCGAGCCCACGCTGCGGACGGCGTTGGCCGAGGCGTTCTGCTCGTGGTCGGCGTGCAGGATGAAGAGCGTGTCGAGCGCCTTCTCGATGCGGTCGTCCGAGGCGTACTTGCTCTCGCTCATCTTGAAGAGCATGGAGAGGAAGTTGCCGGTGTAGGACAGGTCGTTGTCCGGGTAGACGTACGGCTTGCCCTGCGCGTGCCGGAACGCCCACGCGCCCAGCGTCGGCATCTTGGCGATCAGCCGGATGATCTGCAGGCGACGGTTGTCGGGGTCGGAGATGTTCGCGGCGTCCGGGTAGAACGTCGACATCGCACCGACCGACGCCATGAGCATGCCCATCGGGTGGGCGTCATAGCGGAAGCCCTGCATGAACTCCTTGATGTTCTCGTGCACGAACGTGTGGAAGGTGATCTCGTGCACCCACGCGTCGTACTCCTCCTTGGTCGGCAGCGCGCCGTGGACCAGGAGATAGGAGACCTCCAAGAAGCTCGACTTCTCGGCGAGCTGTTCGATGGGGTAGCCCCGATACTCGAGCACGCCCTTGTCACCGTCGATATAGGTGACGGAAGATCGGCAGGAAGCGGTGTTGACGAAGCCGGGGTCATAGACGGCCAGGCCAGGACCTTCTTCCTGGGTGGCCGGGTCAGCGGCCTTGATCTTCCCCAGGTCGGCGGCGCGGATGGTGCCGTCGGTGATCGGGATGTCGTACTCCACCCCGGTGCGGTTGTCACGCACTGTTAGAGATTCGGTCACGATCAGCAACGGTAACCCTCTTGAAATCCCCTACGTAACTCGGCGTCCCACCCATTGGCCGATTTCGACTCAGAGTCGGAACCTGTCCCGCGCCGGTTTGGTGTCGCTGGACGGCTCGTCGTCGCCGAACCGGGTCAGCGCATCGCGCAGTCGATGGAGGTCGAGAGCGGTCTGCACCGACCGCTCGTTGAGGGTGTCGTCCTCTCCTCGGAGCGCACGCAGCGCATCCTGGACCTCGGTCTCGCTCGGCTCCCCGGTCATGGGGACATAATCTAGGTGCCCGGACCAAGACCCGCCTAGTGCGGATCGCCCACGATCTGCTGTTCGGTGCCGTGGGCCACACGCCACAGCAGCAGCGTGACGGCCGCACGCTGCCGTCCACGCCCCTTGGTGGGTGCGTAGCCGAGCTGACCACTCAGCCAGGTCAGCCGCTCCTGCAGCGTCGAATGGTGCACATGGAGCATCGCGGCCGACTGCCTCAGACTCGGCTGGTCGAGCACTGCGTGGAGGGTGTCCACGACCCACGGATGCCCGGCGAGCAGCTCATCCAGACGGCGTACGTCATCCACGCCCGCGGCCTCGTCGGCGCTGATCCGCTCGGCGATGACGGCAAGTGCCCCGAGGTCGTCGTAGCGGACCATCGCGGGCGCGAGACCGCCCACGTCGGCGGCCAGCCGGAGAGCCGTACGTGCCTGCTCCAGCGCGGCCGGCAGCTGCAGCGGGTCGGGGGCGACGGCGGCCCCCGCGCGGACGCCCTCCGGGATGGTGGGCGTGCCGGGAAGCAGCGCGACCACCAGGGCGCCGACGGTGCTGATCAGCGTCGCTCGCAGGTGGGCCGAGGTGCTCAGCACGACCGTCACGGGGCCGCTCAGGCCGAGCCGGGCGACCGCGTCGCGTCGGTCGGTGTCGGTCGCGTCGGGGTCGCACGCGATCCTGACCAGCCCGCTCGTCGAGGGATCGGACGAGCCCGTGCTGAGCGCCTGCAGAGCGCGGGCGGCACGTTCGAGGATGAGCGCGTCGAGCGGGCCGTCGCCCCCGGTGCGCTCGAGCCAGAGCCAGGAGCCGGGCTGCCCGGGGATCGGCTCGTGGCGCCAGCCGCCCTCGGCCTCACCGGCCAGCGCGCGGCCGTCGGCCGCGAACCGCTTGACGAGGCCCCGCGCGGCGTCGTGGAGTCCCGCGGGGGAGCCGGCCAGCGCCGCCGCGGCGCGCACGACCGCGGCCGTCGACGTCCGTTCGTCCACGAGCCGGTCGAAGTGGTCGATGACGCGCAGCGCACTGGCCGCGTCGTCATCGACCACCTCGAGCTTGCCGATCAGATCTCGCACCTGGAACCTCCCCCGCCACTATCGCCGACGGGACGCGAGCGGGCCAGGGGATCAGGCCTCGAGCGCTCTGCGGATGAACTCCTCACGCGTCGCGACCGAGGCGCGGGAGAGCGCCGTGTGAGCGGCCATCAGGTCGAACCCGTGGAATCCGCCGCCCCACATGTGGAGGTCGACGCTGACACCGGCCTCCGACAGCCGGCGCGCGTAGGTCAGCGTCTCGTCGCGGAACGACTCCGCCGAGCCGGTGTCGATGTAGGTCCGCGGAAGGCCGGTGAGGTCCTCGGCACGTGCCGGCGCGGCGTACGGCGAGACGTCCGGGCCGCCGCGGCGCTCGCCGAGCAGCGCCGTCCAGCCGAACAGGTTGGAGTTGCGGTCCCAGACCCCCTCCTCGTCGAGCATGCGGCTGCTGTGGGTCTCGAAGCGGTCGTCGAGCATCGGGCAGATGAGGATCTGGTGGCTCAGCCGCGGGAAGGCCCGGTCCCTGGCGAGCAGGGCCGTACCGGCGGCGAGACCCCCACCGGCGCTGGCGCCCGCGATGATGATGCGCTCGGGGTCGATGCCGAGCTCCGCGGCGTTCTTCGCCGTCCAGACGAGGCCGGCGTAGCAGTCCTCCACGGGAGCCGGGTCCGGGTGCTCGGGTGCGAGGCGGTACTCGACGGAGACCACCACGGCGTTGCCCTCGGCCACTTGCGGCAGGAAGGTCTCCACGCCGAAGCTTCGGTCGCCGACCACCATCCCGCCGCCGTGGGTGTGGTAGACCGCCGGGCGCGGGGCGCCCTCGGCGGTGGGCCTCAGGATCAGCAGGGTGATGTCCGGAGCGCCCTCGGGGCCGGGAACCTGCCGCTCCTCGACCTGGACCGCGCCGCCGACGGTCAGGTCGACCGGGTCCATGCCGGGGAAGCCCTCGGCGGTCTGCTGCCGCACCGCGTCGAGGTTCTCCGCGGTGAAGGTCGGGAGGGCCTGGCGTACCGCCTCGAGGACCGGCACGAGCTCGGGATCGAACGGCGGTCGGACGGGGGTCTCGGGGAAGATCTGGTCGGCGGTCTGCTCGGTCATGGGGGTGCTCCTTCGGTGAACGGGGGTGGATCCAGCCTCCTCCCGGCGCCGCCGGTCACGGTACCCGGCCTGTGGCGGGAATCACATCGGCTGCCCCCGCCATCCGGCGGGCCGGGCTCTGCGAGAAACCGATGTGCGGTCGAGGGGTACGCCGGGGGAGAATGGGTGACCTCATGTCCTCCGACCAGCCTGCCGCCGTCTCCGTGGCGATCACCTACCCTGCCGAGCTCCCGGTCACCCAGCGCCGCGAGGACATCGCCGCGGCCATCCGTGATCACCAGGTCGTGATCGTCGCCGGTGAGACCGGCTCGGGGAAGACGACGCAGCTGCCCAAGATCTGCCTGGAGCTCGGGCGCGGGTCGGCCGGCCTGATCGGGCACACCCAGCCGCGCCGGATCGCGGCACGCTCGGTGGCCGAGCGGATCGCGTCCGAGCTGGGCACCGAGCTCGGGGACCTGGTCGGCTATCAGGTGCGGTTCATGGACAAGTCCTCGGCGGCCTCGCGGATCAAGCTGATGACCGACGGCATCCTGCTCGCCGAGCTGCAGCGCGACCGCGACCTGCGCCGCTACGACACGATCATCATCGACGAGGCCCACGAGCGGTCGCTCAACATCGACTTCCTGCTGGGCTATCTGCGCCGGCTGCTGCCGCGGCGTCCCGATCTCAAGCTGATCATCACCTCGGCGACGATCGACCCGGAGCGGTTCGCGGCCCACTTCTCCGACGTGAAGACGGGCGAGCCCGCGCCGATCATCGAGGTCTCCGGGCGCACCTATCCGGTCGAGGTCCGCTATCGGCCGCTGATGGAGCTCTCCCAGGAGGACGAGGAGGGCGAGGTCGTCGTCCGCGACCAGACCGAGGCCATCGTCGACGCGGTCAAGGAGCTCTCGGCCGAGGGGCCCGGAGACGTCCTCGTCTTCTTGCCCGGTGAGCGCGAGATCCGGGACGCGGCCGATGCTCTGGGTGATGCGCTCGGGCTGAACAAGGGTCGCTCCGGAACGGGTCTCGTCGAGATCGTCCCGTTGTTCTCCCGGTTGTCGGCCGCCGACCAGCACCGCGTCTTCTCGCCCCACACCGGCCGCCGGATCGTGCTCGCGACCAACGTCGCCGAGACCTCGCTGACGGTCCCCGGGATCAAGTACGTCGTCGACACCGGTGTCGCCCGCATCTCGCGCTACTCCGCCCGCACCAAGGTGCAGCGGCTGCCCATCGAGCCGATCTCGCAGGCATCGGCCAACCAGCGGTCGGGACGTACGGGCCGGGTCGAGGCGGGCATCGCGATCCGGCTCTACTCCGAGGAGGACTATCTCGGACGGCCGGAGTTCACCGATCCGGAGATCCTGCGCACCAACCTGGCCTCGGTCATCCTGCAGATGGCCTCGCTCGGGCTGGGGGACATCGCCCGGTTCCCGTTCGTGGAGGCGCCGGACCGGCGCAACATCACCGCCGGCGTACAGCTGCTCGAGGAGCTCGGCGCGATGCGGGGGCAGCGGCTGACCAAGCTGGGCCGGCGACTGGCCAGGCTGCCGATCGACCCGCGGCTGGCCCGGATGGTGCTCGAGGCCGAGCGGCTCGGGTGCGTACGCGATGTCATCGTCGTCGCCGCCGCGCTCTCGCTCCAGGACCCGCGTGAGCGGCCGGGGCAGGACCACCCCAAGGAGCAGGCGCAGGCAGACCAGCTGCACGCGCGATTCAAGGACGAGACCTCCGACTTCCTCACCTGGCTCAACCTGTGGCGCTACCTCAAGCAGCAGCAGCACGAGCTCTCCTCCAGCGCGTTCCGGCGGCTGTGCAAGCGGGAGTTCCTGCACTACGTACGCGTCCGGGAGTGGCAGGACCTGGAGTCGCAGCTGCGCCAGGTGTGCCGGGAGATGAAGATCGACCTCGGCAAGGGACACCGCGACGTCATCGAAGCCGGCGCAGACGCAGGCGAGAACAAGGTCGCTTACGACGCCGACGGGATCCACCAGGCGCTGCTCTCCGGGCTGCTCTCGCACATCGGGGCGCTGGAAGAACGTGACAAGAAGGCAGAGGCGGCGGCCGGACGTGATCGCCGACGGCCGGGCCCGCGGGAGTACGAGGGTGCCCGCGGCGCTAAGTTCGCGATCTTCCCCGGGTCGGCGCTGCACCGGAAGAACCCGCAGTTCGTGATGTCCGCCGAGCTCGTCGAGACCTCCCGGCTCTGGGCCCGGCAGAACGCCTCGATCAAGCCCGAGTGGGCCGAGAGCCTCGGTCGTGACCTGGTCAAACGCACCTACTCCGAGCCGCACTGGTCGCAGAAGCGGGCCTCGGTGATGGCGCGGGAGAAGGTGACCCTCTACGGGGTCCCGCTGGTCGCCGACCGTCCGGTCGCCTTCGGCAAGATCGACCCCGAGCTGAGCCGGGAGCTCTTCATCCGGCATGCGTTGGTCTACGGGGAGTGGCGTACGAACCACCGCTTCCTCCGCGACAACGCGAAGCTCGTCGAGGAGGCCGAGGAGCTCGAGCACCGCGCCCGGCGCCGCGACATCGTGGTCGACGAGCACGCGCTCTTCGACTTCTACGACCGCCGGCTGCCGGCCTCCATCGTCTCCGGGGCCCACTTCGACCAGTGGTGGAAGCAGGCCCGGCGGGAGACGCCCGACCTGCTCACCTTCGAGCTGTCGATGCTCACCAACGACGCCGCGGGGGAGGTGACCGAGAGCGACTTCCCGGCCGAGTGGGACGCCGGGCCGCTCACGTTCTCGCTGAGCTACCACTTCGAGCCGGGCGCGGCCGATGACGGACTGACGATCGACGTACCCGTCGCCACGCTCAACCGTGTCGGCGCCGACGACTTCTCCTGGCTGGTGCCGGGGCTGCGCGAGGAGCTGGTGACCGCGCTGATCCGGTCGCTTCCCAAGCCGCTGCGGGTCAGCTTCGTGCCGGCCCCCGACAAGGCGCGCGCCTTCCTGAAGGAGACCCCGCCGGGGGAGGAGCCGCTGCTGACCGCGCTGGAGCGCTGGGCGCGCTCGACCGCGGGCGTACACATCCCTCGCGAGGCCTGGGACTGGGCCAAGGTGCCCGAGCATCTGCGGCCGACCTACCGAGTCGTCGGCGAGGACGGCAAGGAGACCGCGAAGGGCAAGGACCTCGACGCCCTCAAGGCGCCGCTCGAGGGCGAGTTCAAGGCGGCCATCGCCGAGGTCGCGGCGTCGGCCGGTCACACCCGCACCGGCGAGACGAGCTGGGTCTTCGGGGACATCGCCACCACGGTGACCGAGAAGCGTGCCGGTCATGAGGTCACGGTCTTCCCGTGCCTCTCCGACGAGGGCACGACGGTCGGTCTCGTCGTCGCCGGATCCGCTGAGGAGGCCGAGGCGAGGCATCGTCTCGGCGTCGTACGCCTGCTGCTCCTGGCGCTGCCCGATGTCACCAAGCAGGTCGTCGACGGGCTCTCCACCATGGAGAAGCTCGCGCTGGCCGGATCCCCCTACCCGAGCGCCGCCGAGCTCGTCGAGGACTGCCGCGCCGCCGTCGTCCGCCAGCTGGTCGATGCCCGTCCGCTGCCGCGGACGCAGGAGGCGTACGCCGCCGTCCTGGCCGCCGCGGGCACGCCGGCCGACCTGGTCGCGGCCGTCCGTGCGGTCCTGGCCGACGTGATGCGGGCGCTCGAGGCGTATCGCGAGACCGACAAGGCGCTCTCCGGGCGGGCCGACATGTTCCAGCTCCCGGCGCTGACCGACATGAAGGACCAGCTCGCCCGGCTGGTGCACCGTGGGTTCGTCGCGGAGGCGGGTGCTCAGCAGATCAGGCGGTATCCGACCTATCTGAAGGCCATCGTCGAACGCCGCCGCAAGCTCGACGCCGACCTGCGCGCCGACCGAACGACCCACGACCGGATCGCGTCGCTCCAGGACGCCTACCTGCACCAGATCGAGGCGCTGGCCGAGGGACGGCCGCCCGGTCCGCGGCTGCGGCAGGTGCGGTGGATGCTCGAGGAGTACCGCGTCCAGCTCTGGGCCCAGCATCTCGGCACCGCCGAGAAGGTCTCCGACGCGCGGATCCGCAAGCTGCTCGGGTAGCGCTGTTACATGCGTGCGGCGGCCGCTACGCTCAATCCGATGTCCAGAGAGTTCCATTCGCCGATGCGTCCCGGGGACGGCTTCTTCGACTCCCTCCTCGGGGGCGACGACCCTGCCCTGGTGCAGGAGGCGGCCGACGCGGCGGCGACGGCGCTCGTACGTGGCGCGCGGGACAGCGACGACCCGGCGGTCGCCGAGCGGATCCTCCATCTGGCCGAGTCCGAGGGCATCGAGACGATCGCCGAGGTCTGGTCGAGCTCGCCGGCGGAGTCGCTGGCCGGCTGCCTGTGGCGCCTCTACCTGCTCCGCAGCTGGGTCTACGCCGACCCGGTGGGCGCCGCGCGCGAGTTCGAGGCCGGCCGGGCGAAGGCCCAGGTCGCGCAGGTCGTGGCCGGTGTCGCGGATCCTCCCGGTCCGGAGGAGCTCAAGGCGATGGTCGACGAGGTGCTGCGCGGCATCGCCGGCAGCGACTTCGCCGTGGTGCTCCTCCGCGCCGCCGCGTTCTCCCGCGTCATCGCCGCCGGGCGGGCGGCCCTGGACCCGGACGCGGCCGCGAAGGACGTACGCAACATGCTGCAGCTCTCCGAGCAGCTCGAGGCGGCGGGGCATGCCGAGCTCGAGCAGCGGTTGATCTGACTGCAGAGGAGCAGCCCGTAGCGATAGGTTGTAGCCTCCTGTTCGCTTTGATGCGGAGGAGGTTGGGCGCACCGTTACACTGGTGCCGAACACGTCGGGCTGCGGCAGCCCCGGGTCCCAACTTCAGCCGCTTCGAGCGGCCTTGCGCCGTGAGGCGCTCCCGGTCCGGCGTGTTCATCATCTTTTTCGGTGCACCTCGGCTGGGTGGCCATGACGCCAGCCACCGACCAAGGAGCCGTAGTGACCGACACCCAGCCCGCAGCGCGCGAGGGCGCCATCTCCTACGAGCCCGAGATCGGTGACGGCAACGCCGACCCGGGCGAGGTCGTGTGGGGCTGGGTGCCCTACGAGGACGACGAGACCCAGGGCAAGGACCGGCCCGTTCTCGTGATCGGCCAGAAGGCCGGCGTGCTCCTGTGCCTGATGCTGACCAGCAAGGACCACGACCGAGACGAGGCGCAGGAGGCGCGGCACGGGCGGCACTGGATGGATGTCGGCACCGGCGGCTGGGACCGCCAGGGGCGACCGTCCGAGGTGCGGCTGGACCGGCTGATCCGGATGGATCCGGCAGATGTACGCCGTGAGGGCGATGTGCTGGCCAAGGAAATCTTCGATGATGTGATCAAGGCCGCACGCGATCACCTCGCCTGAGCCGGTCCCCGGGGCGCATTCTCAGGAAGTGTCCAGGTACGTATCGTAAAGTGAATCGCTGGTAAACCGGGTCTGTGGTTCCATCACAGACCCGGTCCTGGTGTTGAGATGGAGGAAATGGTGCGGCGCACGCGGCTGGCAACGGCGCTTCTGGTGACGGTTCTCTCGGCGTCCCTCGCCGCCTGCGGTGGTGGTGACCCGGCCTCGAAGCCCTCGCCGAGCACCACGACGAAGGCCCCTGCCGAGGTGAAGCTCGTCTTCGGGGTCTCCGGCCACAAGACGCTGGTCGACACCTACAAGCAGCTGGCCGCCGAATACACCCAAGAGGTCCCCAACGTCACCGTCGAGGTGAAGTCCTGGCCGACCGCCGACCAGCTCACTGCGGCGGTCAACAGCGGCGAGAAGGTCGACGTGGTGCTCACCCCGCGTGCCGATGTCGCCGCGTTCGCCGAGGACAAGCGGATCCAGCCCGTCGACACCCTGCTCGAGGCCCGCAACGTCGACTTCGGCGACAAGTACTCCCGCGAGGCGATGGAGGACTTCTCCGTCGAACGCCGCCTCGAGTGCATGCCCTACTCGGTCTCGCCGCAGGTCGTCTACGTCAACACCGGGCTGCTCGACTTCGACGCCATGAAGGAGGAGGGCCTCCCCACCCCCAGCGTGCGGGCCGACGGTTCTCTGCGTGGCTGGACCCTCGAGCAGTTCAGCTCGGCGATGACCTACGCCGCCGAGCACCACAAGGGTGTCCGGGGCACCTACGTCGAGCAGAACCTCTCCGCGCTGATGCCCTGGCTCGCCGGCGCCGGCGCGACCCTCTTCGACGAGCCGCTGGCTCCGACGTCCACCGCGCTGGAGGACTCGGCCGGGGCGTACGAGGACCTGGTCGAGGCGCTGACCCAGCCCAACGTGCTGGCCACCGCGAAGGATCTCAACGGCCGCACCCCGTTCCAGGCGTTCAAGCAGGGTCGCCTGGTGGCGCTGGTCGGTGACCGTTCGCTGGTCTCCGACCTTCGCGCGACCGACGCGATGGAGTGGGACGTGATGCCGATGCCAGGTGGCAACGGCACCACCGGCGACTACGCCGGACTGTGCATGGGCTCGGAGACCGCCGACCCCGACGCCACCGCCGACTTCCTCACCTACCTCATCTCGACCGAGTCGGTCGTGAAGATGGTCCGCACCGGCCACTTCGTGCCGGTCAACTCCGAGGTCGGCTACGCGCCGGTCTTCACCCAGCCCGAGCGCAACCCCAAGAACGCCCGGATCTTCACCGACACCGTGCGCGACATGCAGGTCCTCCCCGAGGCCACCCAGCTCGCCCAGCTCCAGAAGGTCGCCGCCGTCGCGGTCCGAGGCTCCTTCGCGGTCACCGAGCCCGACCAGATCGAGGACTACGCGGTCCAGATCGACGAGCTCTCCAAGACCGTCTTCCCCCAGCCCACGCCGGCGGCCTCCCCGTCCCCCTCGATCTCACCCAGCTCCTAGCAGCCGAGGCGTCACGTAGGTCGGCCGAGCCGTCGCGGCGATGCCAGCTCGGCCGTCCTAGGTGACGCCTCGGCCGACGTACGGATCAGGGCTCGATGTCCGCGTGGAGGACGGCGTCGGTGAGGAGCGGGGCGGTGAGGGCGATCTGCCAGCCGCGGGCGCCGAAGCCGGAGAGGAGCTCGATGATGCCGTCGAGCAGAGCGCCGGGGTCGCGGGTCTTCGGCGGCGTCCACATGGCGCGGCGCAGGAAGTCGGGAGTGAGCAGGTTCTCGGCGGGGAGGTTGCGGGCCTCCGCGAGGGCGTTGACGGACTCGCGCGCCAGCGTGAGACGACGGGCGGCGGCGGGATCCTTGTCGGCCCACGCACGCGGCGGGGGAGGACCTTCCGAGCGCGGCGACCGCACCGGGAGCTCGTCCTCGTCCATGGTGACCGCGCGGTTGAGCGCCTTCACCCAGGAGGTCGCGTAGCGCTCGGCGCCACGGCCGTGGAATCCCTTCAGCCCGAGCAGCGCGGCCTTGTCCTGCGGGAGATCCTGCGCGGCGGCGACGATCGCGGCATCGGGAATGATCCGGCTCGGGGTGACGTCACGCTGCTGCGCGATCCGGTCGCGCTCGGTCCACAGCTCACGCACCGCGGCGAGCCCGCGGCGGCCGCGGACGCGGTGCATGCCGGAGGTGCGTCGCCAGGCATCCGTACGCACCGGCGCCTCGAACCCGCGCAGCCAGTCGAACTCCTGGCGGGCCCAGGCCTCCTTGCCCTGCGCGACGAGCTCGTCAGCCAGCGCGTCGCGCAGCTCGACGAGCACTTCGACGTCGAGCGCGGCGTACTCGAGCCAGGCGTCCGGCAGCGGCCGGGTCGACCAGTCGGCCGCGGAGTGCTCCTTGAGCATGGTGAAGCCCAGCACCGTCTCGACCAGGGTGCCGAGCCCGACGCGCGGATAGCCCAGCAGCCGCCCCGCGAGCTCGGTGTCGAACAGGGCGGAGGGGTGCAGGCCGAGGTCGCTGAGACAGGGGAGGTCCTGGGTGGCGGCGTGCAGGATCCACTCGGTGCCCTCGAGCGCGTCGACCAGCGGCTGCATCGTGGACAGCTCGATCGGGTCGATCAGCCAGATCCCGGAGCCTTCGCGGCGCAGCTGGATGAGGTAGGCGCGGTTGGAGTAGCGGTAGCCGGAGGCGCGCTCGGCATCGATCCCGACCGGGCCCGAGCCGGCGGCGATGGCAGCGGCGGCCTTGACCAGGCCTTCGTCGGTGTCGGTCACCGGAGGCAACCCGTCGCGCAGGGTCAGCAGCGGCGCCGGAGCATCTTCTGGTGTGTCCGGCCCTGTCTCGGCCTCGGTGTTGTCCTCGATCACGCCGCCACCTCCGTCGCGCATGCGCCATGATACGGACGCGGCGGCGTGTTGGCCCGATGGGTCACTCGCTGACGTTCGATCACACGCCTCGCTGCCCTCGCCGGCTCGGTATGACGGTGACGCCCTCCGGCACCGGAGGAAGTCCCGCGGCCGTGCAGAGCAGCTCGCCCCATGCCTCGGTGTGTGGTCGCAGGTCCAGGTCGCCCGAGGCCGTCCCCACCGGCGTCCAGGAGGCGCGGATCTCGATCTGCGCGGTGCCGTCCTCATCGGCCATCCCGCCGTAGGCCTCGGTGGCGACGCGGGTCACGGTGCCGGCGGCGGCGACGTGCTCGGCGCCGTGACCGGAGAGCGCGTCGAGGAGCCAGGACCAGCCGACCTCACCGAGCAGCGGGTCGCTGATGTGCTCGACGTCGATGTCGGCCCGTGCGTACGCCACCAGCCGGAAAGTGCCGGGCAGTCCGTGCACCGTGCCCCAGGCATCGTTGCCGTCGGGGTCGTGCAGCAGGATCAGCCGTCCGGTCGCCACGTCGACGTCGCCGACGGTCACCTCGGCGGACAGCGCCGCGGCGTACGGAGCGATCCGCTGGGGCGCCGGCATCTCCTCGGCCAGCACCTCGGGTCTGAAGGTCGCGGCGCGCATCCCTTCCGCGGCGGACCGGAACACGGCAGGACCGGTCTCCGGTCCCGCGGCGGGACGCGACTCTCCACGGACGACCATGTGAACAGGGTATGTCTTCTGCGCGATTCGCGATGTGCGTACACGCCGCGCCGGGTGGGACCATTGCCGAGTGGCTGCCGTGAACCCTCCTGAGAACCCCTCCGACGCGCTCGCGTCGTCCCCGTTCCTGCAGGCGCTCAGGGGAGAGAAGCCGAGCCGTACGCCGGTGTGGTTCATGCGCCAGGCCGGCCGTTCGCTGCCCGAATATCTCAAGGTCCGCGAGGGCATCGGCATGCTGGAGTCCTGCCAGGACGCCGACCTGATCACAGAGATCACCCTGCAGCCCGTACGCCGCTACGGGGTCGACGCGGCCATCTTCTTCTCCGACATCGTGCTGCCGCTGAAGGCGGTCGGGGTCGACCTCGACATCAAGCCCGGAGTCGGCCCGGTGATCGCGAACCCGGTGCGCACGCTGGCCGACGTGCAGGCGATCCCGGACCTGACCCCGGAGCACGTCACCTACATCACCGAGGCCGTCCAGAACCTGGTCGGCGAGCTCGGCAGCATCAACGGCGGCACCCCGCTGATCGGCTTCGCCGGCGCCCCGTTCACCGTCGCCTCCTACCTGGTCGAGGGCGGCCCCTCGAAGGAGTACGCCAAGACCAAGGCGCTCATGTTCGGTGCCCCCGACGTGTGGGACGCGCTGATGCGCAAGATCGCCGGGATCTCCGGCGCGTTCCTGGAGGTCCAGGTCCGCGCGGGCGCTTCCGCGGTGCAGCTCTTCGACTCCTGGGCCGGCGCCTGCACGCCCGCCGACTACGAGCGTCACGTGCTGCCCTACTCCACCCAGGTGTTGACCCGGATCGGCGAGCTCGGTGTCCCGCGGATCCACTTCGGCGTCAACTCCGCCATGCTCCTTCCGCTGATGGGCAGCGCCGGTGCTGAGGTCGTCGGTGTCGACTGGCGTACGCCGCTTGACTGGGCGATCGGGCAGCTCGGCGACGACTTCGGCGTCCAGGGCAACCTCGACCCCGCCCTCGTCTTCGCGCCCACCGAGGTGATGCTCGAGCAGGCCGGGAAGATCCTCGAGACCGGGCGGCGCGCCAAGGGCCACGTCTTCAACCTCGGCCACGGCGTCATCCCGACCACCGACCCCGACCAGCTCGCCCGGCTCACCGAGTTCGTGCAGAGCTACGAGCCGGCCGAGGGCTGAGACCGAGAGCGCTGAGAGCGGGCAGCCGTCTCGGCGAGCAGGTCCAGGAGGCTGCGCGCCCCCGAGGTCGTACGTGCGTTGTGCCGTCGCGCCGCGACCATCGTCACCCGGGAGCGGTCCCCGGCGAGGGGACGTACGGTGATGTGCCCGCCCGTCTCGCGCGGGTCGCCGACGACGCTGTAGTCGGGCAGGAGGGTCAGTCCGAGGCCCTCGCCGACCATCATCTTGCCCATCTCGGCGCCGTCGGTGGCGTGCCAGTGGTGGGGGAGGTCGCGACCGAAGACGCGGTGGGCGAAGCGATACATCAGGTAGCCCGAGCGCATGCCGACGAACGGCTCCTCGCGGAGCTCCTCGACGCTGATCTCGTCGCGGGACGCGAGCGGGTGGCCCGCGGGCAGCACCACGATCGGCCGTCCGTGGAGAAGCACGGTGCCCTCGACCGTCGGCGGCAGGTCGTCGCCGTCGAGCAGGTTGACCAGGCCGATGTCGATGGTGCCATCGGCGAGGGCGAGATAGATGTCCTCTTGCACCATGGTGCGCACCTCGACGCTCGTGCGCGGGTGCTCGTCGGCGAATCTCCGCAACGTCGGTAGCAGCACGGTCGAGGTGCCGGCGTGGACCGTGCCGACCCGCACCGAGCTCACCCCGGCACTCTGGTCGCCGGCGGCCAGGCGAAGACGGTCGACGGCCTCCAGGACGTCGGACATGGAGTGCAGCAGCTCCTGGCCCTCGCGGCTGATCCGGGCCCCGGCGCGGCGCCGGTCGAGCAGGGTCACGCCGAGCTCGCGCTCGAGCTTGGTGATCGCCTCGCTCAGGGCGGGCTGGGAGATGTGGAGCTGCTCGCTCGCGCGGCGCAGCGAGCCGTACTGGGTCACGGCTGCGATGTACTCCAGCTGCTCGATCCTCACGCTGTCCTCTCGTCGGTCGGTGATCGGTCATCCCGAGCGGGTGATCGGTGATCGCTGGCGTCCAGCCTCTCTCACGCTGTCCATTCTCAAGTAACTTGGTCGATTAAAGACAGAAACATCCACGACGCAAGACTGAGAGGGCGCGATGACAACCGAAGCTGTACGCAATGCCGCGGAGTTCGGCGCGGCACCCACGACTCCGGAGGGCTGGGTCGACCGTGCCCGCGAGGTGGCCACCAGGCTCTCCGTGGACGCGGTCGCCCGCGACCGGGCCAACCAGGTCCCGACGTACGAGGTGAACCTGCTCAAGGAGAGCGGTCTGGTCAGCCTGCTCGGCCCCGCCAAGCACGGCGGTGCCGGCCAGGACTGGACGACCGCGCTGCGCGTGGTCCGGGCGGTCGCGGCGGGCGACGGCTCGATCGGGCAGCTGCTCGGCTATCACTACCTGTGGGCCTGGGCGGCGCGGCTGGTCGGCACCCCGGAGCAGATCGCCGCCGTCGAGCAGCTCTACACCGAGAACAACTTCTTCTTCGGCGGCGCGGTCAACCCGCGCGATGACGACCTGGTGATCAGGGTCGAGGGCGACGAGCTCGTCTTCACCGGCCGCAAGTCGTTCTCGACCGGCGGTCGGATCTCGGACCTGACCGTTCTCGAGGGGGTCATTGAAGGCACCGAGAAGCATGTCTTCGCGATCGTCCCGACCCAGCAGGAGGCCATCGTCTTCGCCGGCGACTGGGACAACCTGGGCCAGCGGCTCACCGAGTCCGGCGCCGTCGAGATCAATGGCGTGCGCGTCCCCTGGGAGTCGGCGGCCGGCTATGTGAAGCAGGAGGACGGGACGTACGAGTTCGTCCCGCGGGTCTACAACACCCTCAACGTGCCGATCATCCAGCTCATCTTCACCAACTTCTACCTCGGGATCGCGGAGGGCGCCCTGACGACCGCGACGACCTACACCCGCGACACGACCCGCGCCTGGCCCTACGCCGGAGACGTCAAGGAGAAGGGGAGCGAGGAGTTCTACATCCAGGAGACGTACGGCGATCTGAGCTCGAAGCTGTGGGCGGCCCAGGC
This sequence comes from Nocardioides sp. NPDC127514, assembly GCF_040302125.1. Lineage (NCBI taxonomy): Bacteria > Bacillati > Actinomycetota > Actinomycetes > Propionibacteriales > Nocardioidaceae > Nocardioides > Nocardioides sp. NPDC127514. Next base: position 81,273 of record NZ_JBEORF010000018.1, read on the forward strand.
GCTGGCCGAGCGGGCGGCGGGCCTGATCGAGGCCATCAACGCGCACGCCGACGAGGTCACCGAGCAGGAGCGCGGCGAGGCGGCGGTCGTGATCGCCGCGGCCAAGCAGGTCGCGATCGACGCCGGCCTGGAGATCGGCACCAAGGTCTACGACCTGACCGGTGCCCGGGCGACCTCCAACAAGGTCGGCCTGGACATCTTCTGGCGCAACATCCGCACCCACTCGCTGCACGACCCGGTCGCGCACAAGCGGGCTGAGGTGGGCCGCTACGCGCTGCTCGGCGAGATCCCCGCGCCGACCTGGTACACGTGAGCCGCCTGCGGTGATCAGTAGGGCCTCTCGCCCTGTCGCCGCCTGATAGGCGGCACCTATCACGGGATCGGGTCTTCCGGTGGTCCACATCGGGAGATCCGGTCCCGTCGCCCGTTTAATCAGATAAGTTTAGTAGACATTCGCGATCCAAGGAGACCAGCATGACTTCACCGGCAACCGAGCCCCTGAAGTTCGCCTACTGGGTGCCCAACGTCAGCGGCGGCCTCGTGGTGAGCAAGATCGAGCAGCGCACCGACTGGAGCTACGACTACAACAAGAAGCTCGCGCAGCTGGCCGAGAACAACGGCTTCGAGTACGCCCTCTCCCAGGTGCGCTACATGGCCTCCTACGGTGCGGCCTACCAGCACGAGTCCACCTCGTTCTCCCTCGCGCTGCTGCTGGCGACCGAGCGACTCAAGGTGATCGCCGCCGTCCACCCGGGACTGTGGCAGCCCGGCGTACTCGCCAAGTTCCTGGCCACCGCCGACCACCTCTCCGGCGGCCGCGCGGCCGTCAACGTGGTCAGCGGCTGGTTCAAGAACGAGTTCACCCAGCTCGGCGAGCCGTGGCTCGAGCACGGCGAGCGCTATCGCCGCTCGGAGGAGTTCATCCGCTACCTCCGCGAGATCTGGACGAGTGAGGCCGCCGAGCTCAACGGCGACTTCTACCGGCTGCACGACTTCGACCTGAAGCCGAAGCCGCTGGCCAGCGAGGGCCGTCCGCACCCGGAGATCTTCCAGGGCGGCAACTCCTCCGACGCGAAGGCGATGGCCGGCCGCGTCTCGGACTGGTACTTCGCCAACGGCAACACCCCCGAGGGCCTCGCCGCGCAGATCGCCGACGTCAACGCGGTCGCCGGGCCGCTGGGACGGCGGGTCCGGTTCGGGATCAACGGCTTCATCGTGGCCCGCGACACCGAGAAGGAGGCGCGCGACACTCTCCGGGAGATCATCGACAAGGCCGACCGTGAGGCCGTCGAGGGCTTCGGCTCGGCGGTCAAGCAGGCGGGACAGTCGACCGGCGACAAGACCGGGATGTGGCAGGACTCCACCTTCGAGGACCTGGTGCAGTACAACGACGGCTTCCGGACCGGGCTGATCGGCACGCCCGAGCAGGTCGCCGAGCGGATCGTCGAGCTCAAGCGGGCCGGCGCCGACCTGATCCTCGGCGGCTTCCTGCACTACCTCGAGGACGTGGAGTACTTCGGTCAGCGCGTCCTGCCGATCGTGCGCGAGCTCGAGGCGCAGCAGCTGGAGTCCGTGGCTTGAGCACGACGGAGATCGCCCGGCTCGACGCCGAGACCGCGCCGCTGGTGGCGCGGCGGCTGGCCGACGAGCTCGCGCTCGGCGACGGCGGACGCGACCGGGTCAGGGCGCTGCCCTACGACCAGGTCAAGGCGTACGCCGCCGCCGGGCTCGGCGCGCTCACCGTCCCTCTCGAGTTCGGTGGGCCTTCGCTGCCCGCCACGACCGTGGCGGAGGTGTTCCGGCTGGTCTCGTGGGGCGATCCCAACGTCGGCCAGGTCCCGCACAGCCACTTCGTCTTCCTCAACCAGCTCCGGCTGAACGGCACCCGCGAGCAGCAGCAGCGGATCTACAGCGAGGTGCGGGCCGGGGCGCTGGTCGCCAACGCGCAGTCGGAGTTCGGGACCAAGCACGTGCGCGACATCCGGACCACCCTCACGCCTGCCCGGGAGGAGGGTGAGTGGCTGCTGAACGGCGAGAAGTTCTACTGCACCGGCTCGCTCTTCGCCGACTATCTCGCCGTGCTCGCACGGCGTGACGTCGACGGGCCGCTGCAGGTGGCCTGGGTCCGCACCGAAACTCCCGGCGTCGAGATCGTCGACGACTGGGACGCCGTCGGGCAGCGTACGACCGGGTCCGGCACGGTGCGCCTCGCCGACGTCGCCGTGGCCGAGGAGTGGGTGACGCCGTTCTCCGTCACGTTCGACGTGCCGACGACCTACGGTGCCTTCGCGCAGCTGCTGCACGCGGCCATCGACGCCGGGATCGCCCGGCGCGCGCTGGACGAGGCCTCCGAGTTCGTACGCACCAAGTCCCGTCCCTACGCCGACGCCGTCGCGCTCGCCGGTGCCGAGACGGCGGCACAGGACCCGCTGGTCGTCCAGGCCTTCGGCGAGATGGAGCTGGCCGTACGCAGCGCCGAGGCGCTCCTCGCCGAGGCGGCGCGACGCGTGGACGAGGCCGACGCGGACCTCACCGAGGCGTCGGCCGCGGAGGCGAGCCTGGCCGTGGCGGCCGCCCGCGCGTCGACCGCGAAGGTGTCGGTCGACGTCACCAGCCGGCTGCTCGAGGTCTCTGGCACCCGGGCGGCTCTGACGTCGACCAACCTCGACCGCCACTGGCGCAACGCGCGCACCCACACGCTCCACGACCCGGCCGCCTGGAAGGTCCAGCACCTCGGGCGCTGGGCCGTCGACGGCACCCGGCCGCCGCGCCACGGACAGATCTGACACCCCCACCACATCCCACTCGAAAGGCAGCAGCGATGAGCACCCTCAAGTTCCACTGGTTCCTCCCGACCAACGGCGGCGACGGCCGTCACGTGATCGGCGGCGGTCACGGCGTCAGCGCGCTGGCGTCGGGCCGTCCGGCGACGGTGCCCTACCTCGGCCAGATCGCCCGCAGCGCCGAGCAGCTCGGTTTCGAGGCGGCGCTGACGCCGACCGGCGCGTGGTGCGAGGACGCCTGGGTGACGACCGCGATGCTCAGCTCCCTCTCGGAGCGGCTGAAGTTCCTGGTCGCGTTCCGGCCGGACTCGGTCTCGCCCTACCTGGCCGCGCAGATGGCCGGCACGTTCCAGAACCTGTCCGGGCAGCGGCTGCTCCTCAACGTCGTCACCGGTGGCGAGGACCACGAGCAGCGGATGTACGGCGACTTCCTGGCCAAGGACGAGCGGTACGAGCGGTGCGGGGAGTTCCTGCACATCGTCCGCCGGCTGTGGGCGGGGGAGACGGTGACCTTCTCCGGGAAGCATCTCTCGGTGGAGAACGCCCGGCTCGAGCAGCGGCCGACACCGATCCCGGACGTCTACTTCGGCGGCTCCTCGCCCGCGGCCCTGGATGTCGCCGCCGAGCACGCCGACGTCTACCTGACCTGGGGTGAGCCGCCGGCCGCGGTCGCGGAGAAGATCGCACGCGTGCAGAAGCTCGCCGCCGACCGCGGCCGCGAGCTCCGCTTCGGGATCCGGCTGCACTCGATCGCCCGCGAGACCTCCGCTGCCGCGTGGGCCGAGGCCGACCGGCTGCTGGAGAACATCTCGGACGAGGACATCGCGCGGGTCCAGGCGGGTCTCTCCCGCAGCGTCTCGGAGGGTCAGCGGCGGATGCTGGAGCTCAACCAGGGCTCGCGTGACGGGCTCGAGGTCTACCCCAACCTGTGGGCGGGCGTCGGCCTGGTCCGTGGTGGTGCCGGAACCGCGCTGGTCGGCTCCTACACCGAGATCGCCGACCTGATCGAGGCCTACCACTCCGTCGGGATCTCCGAGTTCGTGCTCTCCGGATATCCGCACCTGGAGGAGTCGTACTGGTTCGGCGAGGGCGTCTTGCCCGAGCTCGCCCGCCGCGGCCTGTGGTCGCACCCCGCTCTTGTCGTCGGCCGAGGGGCAGCGGTGCCCTTCGGTGCCGCCGCCCAATAGGGAGGACGCGCATGTCTGCAGCGACAGCCAACCCGAAGCGGGTGGCGCTGGCGGCCTCGGTCGGCGCCACCATCGAGTGGTACGACTTCTTCCTCTACGGCACCGCCGCCGGCCTCGTCTTCGACAAGCTCTACTTCAACGGGCTCAGCGGCACCGCGGCGACCTTCGCCTCCTTCGGCACCTTCGCCGTGGGGTTCCTGGCCCGCCCCGTCGGAGGCCTGATCTTCGGCCACTTCGGCGACCGGATCGGTCGCAAGACCATGCTGATCTGGACGCTCGTGATCATGGGAGTGGGCACCTCGCTGGTCGGGCTGCTCCCGACGTACGACTCCATCGGGGTGCTCGCCCCGATCGCGCTCGTGGTGCTCCGGATCCTGCAGGGGATCGGAGTGGGTGGTGAGTACGGCGGGGCGGTGCTGCTGGCCACCGAGTACGCACCGGCCGGTCGCCGCGGGCTCTACGGCAGCTTCGCGCACATCGGCGTCCCGGGTGGGCTGGTGCTCGCCTCCGGAGCGTTCGCGGTGGCGTCGCAGCTGCCCGACGCGGCCTTCCTGGCGTGGGGATGGCGGGTCTGCTTCCTGATCTCGATCGTGCTGCTCGCCATCGGTGCCTGGATCCGGCTCTCGATCATGGAGACGCCGTCGTTCCAGGAGGTGCAGGCCGAGAAGAAGGTCTCCAAGCTGCCGGTCGGGGAGCTCTTCCGGCGCCAGCCGCGCACGCTGCTGCTCGGGATGGGGACGCGGTTCGTGGAGGGGTTCACCTACAACCTCTACTCGGTCTTCCTGCTCTCCTACGCGGTGGCTGACGCGGGGCTGAGCCGGTCGGTGGTGCTCAACGCGATCATGGCCGGCGCGCTGCTGGGCGTGGTCATGACCGTGCTCTCCGGAGCGCTGAGTGACCGGTTCGGACGGCGGCCCGTCTACACGGTCGGGGCCGTTCTGGGGCTGGTGATCGCCTTCCCGGTCGCGGCCGCGGTGCAGTCCGGCGCGGTGGTGCCGTCAGTCGCCGCCTTCGTCGGCGGGCTGGGTCTGGTCTACGGCACCGTCTATGGTCCGCTGGCGGCGTTCTGGAGCGAGCTGTTCGACACCCGCTACCGGTTCTCTGCGCTCAACGCGCTCTACCAGATCTCAGGAGTGGTGGCCTCCGGGCTGACGCCGCTGATCGCGGCCGCCCTGGTGGCGCTCTCCGACGACCGCTCGCTGTGGTGGGTGGCCGGCTACAACGTCGTGGTCGCCGTGGTCAGTCTGACCTGCATGTGGCTGCTGCCGGAGACCCGTGGCGAGAGGCTGCGGGACACGGCGGTGGACGAGGCGCGGGCAGTGCCCGCGAGAGAGGTGGTGGCGTGATGACGAGTCCGCTGCGTACGAATCAGGATCTCGACCCGGCCGCGTTGCGGCAGGCCTTCGGGGTCTTCCCCAGCGGGGTGGTGGCGGTCGCCGCGGTGGTCGACGGTCGCCCCGTCGGCCTGGCCGCGTCGTCGTTCACCTCGGTGTCCCTGGACCCGCCCCTGGTCTCCTTCTCCGTGGCCCGGACCTCGAAGACGTGGCCCGACCTACGGCGCTCCTCGCACCTGGGCGTCACCGTCCTCGCCGAGCACCACGGCGAGGTCTGCCGCCAGCTCGCCGGGCCCGTCGACTCCCGCTTCGACGGCCTCGTAGTCAGCTCGTCCCTCGACGGAGCCCTCACCCTCGACGAGGGCCTCGCGCAGTTCGACTGCACGATCTACCGCGAGGTCGAGGCCGGCGACCACATCGTCGTACTCCTCCAGCTCCATGCCGCCGACCACGGCGCCGGCCAGCCCCTCGTCTTCCACCGCTCCAACTTCGGAAAGCTGGCCAGCTGACCCCCTCCCGCCGAGGCGTCAGGTACGTCGGCCGAGACGGCACTCACGTCGGCCGAGTGGGCACTTCGGTGCCATCTCGGCCGACCGGGGTGACGCCTCGGCACTAACGGCGACCACGGGGATGGGAGACTGCTGCTGTGCGTGTCATCGTCGTCGGAGCTGGGATCGCCGGGCTGACCGCGGCCCGCGATCTGTCCCTGAAGGGCCACCGGGTCACGGTGCTGGAGGCATCCGACCGGGTCGGCGGAAAGATCCGCGGTGAGTCCGTGGCCGGGCAGACGGTCGACGTCGGCGCCGAGGCGATGCTCAACCGCCGGCCGGAGGGCGTGTCCCTGGCTCGTGAGGTCGGCCTCGACGTGGTCCACCCGACCGAGGCGAAGTCGTCGATCTGGTCCCGCGGCGCGCTGCGGCCGATCCCGCGGTCGATCATGGGCGTGCCCCTCGACCTGGCCGCGCTCGAGTCCTCGGGGCTTCTCTCGGAGGAGACCTTGGAGGTCGTACGCCGCGAACCCACGCTCCCGCCTGCGAAGACGGACGAGGACGTCTCGGTCGGTGACTTCATCGCGTCCCGGTTCGGGGACGAGACGGCCGACCGGCTGGCGGAGCCGCTGCTCGCGGGGGTCTACGCCGGCCGTGCCCGCGCGATCTCGGTGAAGGCGGCTGCGCCGCAGCTGTTCATGCTGGCCGAGAAGGGGTCGCTGCTGGAGGCTGCGGCCGCGCTCCCGAGCTCGACGGTCCCGGTCTTCGCCGGGATCGACGGCGGCATGTCCCGGTTGACCGCGACCCTCGCCGATGGCCTCGACATCCGACTCGACACCCAGGTCGACACCGTCACCCGGACTCCGCAGGGCTTCCTGATCGAGACCGGCGACGAGGTGGAGGCCGCCGATGCCGTGGTCGTCGCGACCCCCGCTCCGGTGGCCGCGGAGCTGCTCCGCTCGACCGCGCCCTCGGTGGCGCGCGAGCTCTCCGGGATCGAGACCGCGAGCGTCGCCGTGGTCACCTTCGCCTTCCCCGACCTCCCCGCGGAGCTGGCCGGCAGGTCCGGGTTCCTCGTCCCGCCCGTCGAGGACTGCGCGATCAAGGCCTCCACCTTCTCCTTCGCCAAGTGGGCCTGGGTGGGGGAACGCGGCAACTACCTGCGTACCTCCATCGGGCGCCACGGCGAGCCACCCTCGGACGACGACGACCGGCTCGTCGCCGACTCCCTGGCGGCCCTGGAGCGGATCGCCGGCATCACCGCGAAGCCGAACGACGTGCACGTCCAGCGCTGGACCGACGCGCTCCCGCAGTATCCCGTCGGGCATCTCGACAGGGTCGCCCGGATTCGGCAGGGCCTCAGAGCGGTCCCGGGCCTAGCCCTCGCCGGCGCCTCCTACGACGGCGTCGGGATCCCCGCCACGATCGGCTCGGCCCACCGCGCCGCCGCGGACCTCAGCTGATCCTCAGGCCGGCACCCACCGCAGCGTCGAGACACAGACATCCAGCGCCAGCTTCCACGCCAGGAACTTCTCATCGGTCGCCGCCATGTCCATCGGCCGGGCGATCGTCGCGGTCAGTTGGAGCCCCCGCCGCCGCTTCGAGCCCGGGACGGGGGTCATGTAGACGATCGTCGTCGCGACCACCGGCTCGTCGCCCTGGGCGGTCTTGGTCGACTCGCGCTCGTACCTGATGAACCGCTTGTCGCCGAACAACGGCTTGGCGCCGTGGTCCCGGATGATCGCGGCGACGTGGGTGTCGAGGGTCCCGCCGCTGTGCGCGTGGAACGTCGTCGCGACGATCGCGCCGGGAATGATGGCGAGGCTGTCGGTCTCGGCGGTGGCGGCGAAGTAGGCCTTGACCTGATGCTGCTTCATGAGCGCGTACGCCTGATCGAGCTGCACCCGCATGGAGGCGTGGAGCTCGGGCCTGTTGATGCTCATGAAGCGCTTCTTCAACGCCGCGTCCATCGCGGCCCGGTCGGCCTCGCCGGGGGAGTGACGTTCCCAGCCGGGGAGGAGCCTCAGCTCGAACTCCGGCTCCTTGGTGCCGCCGAGCAGCTCGCGTAGCGAGGACTGCGGGGCGGGTGCTGCCTCAGACAAAGGACGAGTCCTCCCAGACGTCGAACGGGTCGCTCAGCATGCCGGGGACCGGCTCTGCCGAGAACGGGGTGCCATCGGGGCGTAGAACCTCGAGCTCGGCGAGGAAGAGCGGCATGTCCGCGATGGTGAGACCGAAGATCTCGGGTGCGCCTGCCTCGACCACGACCATCACGCTGATCTCCTGTGTCGAGAAGACGAAGATGCCGGTGAGGAACTCGACGGTCTCACCGTCGATCTCTCCGGTCCTGGACGCGAGACATCTCAGTCCGGGACCGAGAGCGGCCCCTGCGTACTCATCGACGTCGAAGCCCTGCTGCCGCCACTCCTCGGGCGAGGTCGGCTCGCCACCCCCGAGTACGACCCGCACCCGGCTGACGACGGGCGCGGGCAGCGGCCAGTGGAGCATCGCGGCCAGCGTCCCGGGGTGGAGGTCGCCGGCGAGGTGGTGGGCGAGCAGGGCACGCGCGCCGGGGTCGACCTCGTCGGTCCACTCGCCGTCCCAGGTGTCGCGGAGCGAGGCGAGCACGTCCTCGACCCACGTCTCCGCACCCGAGGTGTCGAGCTCGCCCGCGTTCGGGACCCAGATCCATCGCTCCGATGGCTGGGCCATCTCAGCTTCCCACGTCTCCGGCATCATCCCTCCGAGGGCTGTGCGCTCTGCTGGTCATTGGTGCGCCGCTCGTTCAGCGCCTGGCTCGTCGAGGTGGTGCCGTACCACTCGCCTGCCCACTTCCCCAGGCCGCTGAGCCCGTCGAAGCCGGCCCCGACCTTCTGGCCCCAGGTCCCTGTGCGTATCCCCCCGTAGATGGCCATCCCGGTAGCGATGTCGGAGCCACTCATGATGCCCACGGGAATGTCCTTGGGCGCCTTGAACGGGTTGGCCATCCAAGCGGCCCTGGTCCGGGGGACCTCCCTGAAGCCGGTGGAGATGGAGAGTGCGGTTTTGAACTTGGCGCCGAACGTGACGTTCACGGGAGGGGGGTTCAGTGGCGCCGCTCGTCTCAGGGCGAAGTTTCCGTAGCCTCGTCCGGCCGCGCCGACGGTCTTCCCGCCGGAGGCGGCACCCTTCCCCATCGCTGTCCAGGCCTTCCCGATCTGGCCGAGCTTTCCGAAGGGGAGCACCGCGAGAACCGCTAGGAGCACGTCTGTCACCTCGCACTTGCCGGCTGACGCCTGGACGATCTTGCCGATCAGCACCAAGGCGCCGAGGGCGAATCCGATGACGGCGACGATGCCACCGAGGAAGAGCCCGGCGATCATGAAGACCATGGCGATGGCCTCGAGAATGTTGATGAGGAAGCCGAAGATCTCCCAGAAGCCGTCCTTGATGCTGCCGGCCATCTCGTTGCCGATGCCGTTGACGGCGAGGTCATAGGCGTCTTCCCAGGTGTCGTACTGGGCGTCCCAGCTCTCCGCGTCGTCCTGCCATTCGTCGTACGCGGCTTTCTTCGCCTGCCCTTCGGCGTCGTCCTCTTCGCGGTCTCCCGGAAGCCCCTCGTAGGTGGTCCACTTGTCCGTGCAGGACTCGACCAGCGGTCCCATCTTGGCCTGGACCTCGCCGAGACTCTTGCCGTACGCCGCGATCAACGGCCCGACGGGCGTGTACAGCTCGCTGGCCTCCCGCAACGTCTCGTAGGAGGACCCGATCTTGTCCTGAAGCTCAGCGACGGCCTTTCCCTGCATCTGGCCGTCGGCCAGCTCTCCGGTGGCGATCTGCTCGAGCACGGTGGCCGCCTCGGACATCTGCTCGCCGAGCTCTTCGATCTTGTTGCCGCGAGCGACGATCACCGCCGAGTCGCCGGTGACGGGTTGGATCTCCCGCCCCTTGGGTGACTGATCCATGACTCACTCCATCTATTTCTGCTGGAACAGGAGAGCCGTCTCGCTGTCCCAGTTCTGGAAGCCCTCGACGACGCCCTTGATGTGGTCGCGCACGTCGGACAGCTCGTCCTTGAGATCGTTGCGCTTCATGTCCCAGCGCTGTTCGAAGTCGTCGGCCTGACTGCGCAGCTCGCCGCGGCGGAACGGGTTCCCGATGGCGCCTTCGAGTGCGTCGGCATTGCCGACCGCGTGGTCGAACTCGTCGATGATCGAATCCAGCTTCTTGACCGTCTGATCAAGAGTCTCGATCTTGATGGAGACGTCTGGCATGTCACTACGCCTTTCCGTGTGCGCAGGGGTCGCCGAGGACTCGCGAAAGCGCTCTCAGTCGCAGGCGAATGGGGGGATCCAGGTGGCGCACAACCCGAGACAACCTGGCGACGGACACCTGGGTGGAACGTTACAACACGGCCCGGCGCCGAGGGTTAACAAACTCCTAAGCGAATGTAGAAAGCTCCTGATGATCTCACCGCAGGAACTCGATGATCCCGTCGAGAGCCTCCCGAGCAGCCGGCGCGACGCCGGGGAGCGACATGAACCCGTGGAACGCGGTGTCGTAGTCCACGAGCGAGACCGACGTCCCGGCCGCACGGAGGACCTCCGCGTACCGCGTGCCGTGGTCGCGGATCGGGTCGTGCAGCGCGGTGATGATGTGGGCCGGCGGCAGGTCGGCATGCGAGGCAGCACGTAGGGGAGAGGCCTGCCAGGACTCGTCCCCGTAGCGCTCGCCCATGTAGAGGTGGCCGAAGGTGCTCATCTGCGTCGAGGTGAGCACCGGCCCGTTGGCGTTGGCCGCCTCGGAGGGGAACTTCTCGTACATCTCCACCGCCGGGTAGATCAGCACCTGAGCCCGCACCGACGGCCCACCCGCGTCCCGTGCCATCAGCGAGACCACGGCCGCCAGGTTGCCGCCGGCACTGTCGCCCATCACCGCGATCCGCGACGGATCCCCACCCAGATCGGCGGCGTTCTTCGAGACCCATTCCAAGGAGGACCAGGCATCCTCGACCGCAGCCGGGAACGGATTCTCCGGAGCCAGCCGGTAGGACGGCGCGATCACGATCGACCCGGTCCCCGCGGCCACGTGCGAGGAGACCCACGCGCTCTGCTCCGGCGTCCCGAGACACCAGCCGCCGCCGTGGTAGTTGATGACCACCGGTGCGCCCTCGCCGACGCCCGGAGGCGTGTAGATCGCGAACCGGCGCCCGTCGACGTACGTCTCCTTGATCTCGACGTCCGCGGGACGGCCGAAGAGGAACGCGGTGACCGGCCCGGTGCGGAGCCCCTCGCGCTGGGCGCGCAGGGCGATCATCTCCTCGGCGTTCAGCGGTGTCTTGACCAGGCGCTCCTGGAGGAAGGCGAAGATGCGGGTACGCAGCGGCAGCATGCCCACACCCTAGAGGCCGGAGGATGGAGCCCGGCGCGGATCGACGACCGGCGGTAGCGCAAAATAGGGGGCATGACCGACCCGCAGGCCGACATCAAGTCCAACGCAGCCAAGATCAACGAGCTCAACGACACGATCCGCTACACGATGTGGTCGGTCTTCTCTCTCGAGGAGACCCTCGGCGATGCCGACCGCAAGGCCGAGGCGGTCGAGGTCGAGGAGCTCTTCGCCGCCTTCGCGGGCGAGGACATCGTGGTGCGTGGCACCTACGACGTGGCCGGCCTGCGCGCCGACGCCGACGTGATGTTCTGGCTGCACGCCGACTCCTCCGACAAGCTGCAGTCGGCCTACCACCGCCTGCGCCGCACCGCCTTCGGTGGCCGGATCGTGCCGGTCTGGTCGCAGATGGCGCTGCACCGCCCGGCCGAGTTCAACCGGAGCCACCTGCCCGCGTTCCTCGCCGACGAGCGCACCCACGACTACGTCGCGGTCTACCCGTTCATCCGCTCCTACGAGTGGTATCTCCTCGACGACAAGGAGCGCCGCCGCCTGCTCGCCGAGCACGGCCAGATGGCCCGCGACTACCCCGACGTCCGGGCCAACACCGTCCCGTCCTTCGCCCTCGGCGACTACGAGTGGATGCTGGCCTTCGAGGCCGACGACCTCTCCCGCATCGTCGACCTGATGCGCCACCTCCGCGGCTCCGAGACCCGCCGTCACGTACGCGAGGAGGTGCCGTTCTACACCGGTGCCCGCGTCGAGATCGGCGACCTCCTGGAGCGCCTTCCCTGACGCGTCCCTGACGGGTCGGACGTCTCGGAAATTCACTGTCCGGCCCGGTACGTCTCCACTACTCTTTCCCGTCGCGGTGGCCGTGCTCGGGTTCGTGTGCCGATCCCGTCACGTCTGCTGAACATCCACGTGACCTTGGGAGGGCAGAGACGTGGGGATGACCATCCCTGGGGAGTTGGACTTCGTTCTCGACCTGCTCGGCTATGAATGGCCGAACGTCGACGAAGATGCGGTCCGCGACGCCGCGCAGCTGCTGCGCGGGCTGGAGTCGGACCTGCGCAGCACGCTCGATGAGCTGGAGATCCGGGTCAACGAGCTCGGTGACGGCGCCAAGGCGCAGTCGGTGAATGCGCTGATCAGGGCATGGACAGAGAACCGTACGGCCAACATGGACACGTTGCTCGACGCGCTGCCGGAGGTTGCGAACGGGATCGATCTGCTCGCCGATGCGATCGTCGGGCTGAAGGTCAAGGTGATCGCCGAGCTGACGATCACCGCCGCGCAGATCGCCGCGGCGGCTGCAACCGCGGTGGTCACTGCCGGCCTCAGCGTGGTCGGCAACGCAGCGATCATCGCCGCTCGGAAGAAGGCACTCGACATCGCCACCGACATCGCGATGGACGAGGTGATCGGCCAGGTCGCGAGCATGGTGATCGAGCCGCTCACCGGAACGATCACCGAGCTCGCCATGTCGATCGCAGAGGCTCCGATCGTGACCGACGGAGAGGCGACGGCGGGGACCCATCTCAGCTACGACCTGATGGAGCAGATCGCCACGGCACTCAGCGACTGCGGCGCCGACCAGTACGACCTGTGCGCGACCTTCGCCGCCGATGTGTCCGCCCTTCCCCTCTTCGCCTCTTAGGAGACAGCTATGGCCAAGCAGATCGGCGACGTCGCCAAGGAGGCCTTCGACAAGGTGGGCGAGGTCCTCACCGAGGTCGGGGATTCGCTCAAGAAGAACGCGGACGACGTCGCTGACGACATTCGGAAGCAGGCGGACGCTCGGCGTGAGCTGGACGGCAGGCTGGGACCCGGTGAATGGAAGCCCGTCAATCGGAACCACAAGTTCCTCCAGCAGAAGCTCGGCGCCGAGTTCGAGCGCCAGGTCACCGGCAAGGACGACGGGCTGGAATTCTGTCTTCGTGGATCGATGGACAACGAGGTCAAGTTCGACGGAATTCTCGACGGCAAGCTGATCGAGACCAAGCACGGTTACGGGAAGATGATCGACTCGTGGGGATATCCCAACGGTGCCAAGGAAAAGGAATGGCTCGATCAAGCTTTGCGCCAGGTTGATGCGGCGGGCGACACTCCGGTTGAGTGGGTCTTCTCGAACAAAGAGGCCATGGAAGCAGCGCGGACCCTCTTCGAGGACTTCGACCTGCCTATTTCCGTCAGGCACCAGGAGTTCGTCAATCCGCCCAGTGATTGGGACGGCTGGAATGCGCCGAAGAGCAATGGATGAGTCTCATTTCGTCACGATGGCGAGCCGGGCGGCGGTCGAGGGTGACGGCCGATACGAAGAGGGAGCGGTGATACGGTCATGAGCGTGGATGAAGAGCTGATCGCGCGAGGATTCTGGGGCCCACGCCAGGAGACCCCTGAGCAGGTTGCCGAGGAGTTGGGCGCATTCATCGCAGGCCTGGACGAGGCCTTCGGCGAGAAGATCTCGTGGTCCTCACCCGCGATGCCGGGAAAGCCGCTTGAAGAGCCGGATAACGCTCTGAAGGTGATATCCGACGCATTTCGTGAGAATACGGATGCTCCGAATCTCGGGATCAGCCAGGCTTATCGGGGGCGCGGTGGTCGAGTCGTGGTGGCTATCACCTTGATAGTCGGCGGATATACCGAGTCTGCCAAGGTGCGCAACAGCATCGTGGTGAAATGGCGTGGTACCGATATCGCGCCGTTCGCCGGCCCGGTTCTTCGTCAGCTCGCCTCTGCCTGGGACCCGGATTGGGCCGCGGTGACCTCGCGGTCGCTCAACGAGGCTCTCGCCGAGGTGCAGCCGGTCGGAAAGCCGGGGCCGAAGCTCGGATATCTGAACTACCTCTCCGATGGCAGGGCGCAGGCCCTGCCCGGGGGCATGGACAAGCACCTCGAGAAGCTCGACAACGGCGGTGTCGTCATCGGCTCGGGTGAGGGCGACGGCTTCCTGTCCGTGGAGAAGGTCACCGAGTTCGCCAAGGTGCTCCGGCTCAGCGCGGCCTTCTCCCCGACGCCGACCGATCGCAGCAAGCTCTGAGCGAGCCCTGGGCAGCCCGGCTCAGCGGCGGCCTCGCAGCCGCGCCAGCGCGCTCATCCCGTGGTAGATCACGACCGCGGCGATGGTGCCCAACGCGATGCCGGTGAAGGTGAGGTCGCCGAAGGTCAGGGTGAGGTTGCCGATCCCGATGACGAGGGCGACGGCGGCGGTGAACTGGTTGACCGGGTCGGCGAAGTCGACCCGGTTGTCCAGCCAGATCCGGATGCCGATCAGGCCGATCAGGCCGTAGAGCGCGACGGTGATCCCGCCGAGCACGCCGGCAGGGATGGTGTTCAGGAGCGCCCCGAACTTCGGCGACAGCGACAGCAGGATCGCCACCACGCCGGCGACCCAGTAGGCGGCGGTCGAGAAGACCCGGGTCGCGGTCATCACGCCGATGTTCTCGCCGTACGTCGTGGTCGCCGAGCCGCCGAAGCCACCGGCGATGGTGGTGGCGAGGCCGTCGGCGAACAGGGCTCGGCCGGTCTCGCGGTTGATGGTGTCGTCGCCCGCGAGGTGGGCGACGCTGCGTACGTGGCCGACGTTCTCGGCGACGAGGACGAGCACGACCGGCAGGAACATGGGCACCACTGACCAGGACACGGTCGGCGTGGAGAAGTCGGGGAGCCCGAACCAGGCGGCCTCCTGGAACGCCGAGGTGTCGATCTGGCCCATGACCAGCGCGGCGAGGTAGCCGACGACGACACCGACCAGGATCGAGAGCCGAGCGATCAGGCCGCGGAAGGCGACGGCGACGACCAGCACGGTCGCCAGGGTGATCGCGGCGACCAGCACGGCGCCGTTGTCGGGGTTGGCCGGGTCACCACCGACCACGTTGTTGGTCGCGGCCGAGGCCAGGTTGAGACCGATCAGCGCGACGATCGCCCCGGTCACCACCGGCGGCATCAGCACCTCGATCCACCCGGTGCCGGTGACCATCACGATCACGCCGACCAGCGCCAGCAGCGCGCCGGTGACCAGGATCCCGAAGAGCGCGGCGCCCATCCCGCCGCCACCCATCGCGGCGCCGATCGGCGCGATGAACGCGAAAGACGAGCCGAGATAAGAGGGCAGCCGGTTGCGCGTGATCAGCAGGAACAGCAGGGTGCCAAGGCCGGAGAAGAACAGCGTCGTGGTCGGCGGGAAGCCGGTCAGCAACGGCACCAGGAACGTGGCGCCGAACATCGCGACCACGTGCTGGCCGCCGAAGCCGATCGTCCGGGGCCAGCTCAACCGCTCCCCGGGCTTGACGATCGCCCCTTCGCGTACGTTCTTGCCGTCATCGTGCAGATCCCAGCCGAGTCGCATCTCGCACCCTCTTCAGCTCTCGTACGGCGCGGTTCGCCGCCTGCCGAACGATAGGGCCGATTCGCGCGGGGACGGAAGCCAGGCGCTCCGTAGGGTTGGACACATGACGATCCGAATCGGAGTCCAGATCCAGCCCCAGCACGCCGACTACGCCCAGATCCGCGAGGCCGCCCGCCGCGCGGAGGAGATCGGCGTCGACATCCTCTTCAACTGGGACCACTTCTACCCGCTCTACGGCGAGCCCGACGGCAAGCACTTCGAGGCCTGGACCATGCTCGCGGCCTGGGCCGAGCAGACCACGCGCGCCGAGATCGGCTGCCTGGTGACCTGCAACTCCTACCGCAACCCTGAGCTGCTCGCCGACATGGCCCGTACCGTCGACCACATCTCCGATGGCCGGCTGGTCTTCGGGATCGGCTCGGGCTGGTTCGAGCGGGACTACACCGAGTACGGCTACGACTTCGGCACCGCCGGGTCGCGCCTCGACGCGCTCGGCGAGGCACTCCCGCGCATCGAGAAGCGCTGGTCCGAGCTCAACCCTGCACCCGTCCGGAAGATCCCGGTCATGATCGGTGGCGGCGGGGAGAAGAAGACCCTGAAGTACGTCGCGAAGCATGCCGACATCTGGCACTCCTTCTCCGACGTGGAGACCCTGGAGCGCAAGCGTGGCGTGCTCGCCGGCCACTGCGAGGCGATCGGCCGCGACGTGAACGAGATCGAGATCTCGACCGCGGCCGACAGCGCCGAGGCCGCCAAGCCGCTCTACGACGCCGGTGCCCGGCTGTTCACCTACGGGGTCGGCGGTCCCGACTACGACCTCAAGCCGCTGGAGGACCTCGTCGCCTGGCGTGACAGCCAGTCGAGTGCAACTTAAGCCTCGCCTCGGCCGTCTACAGGTCATGTGGCGATATGGGTGGGTGCTGCTCCTCGCGGCGGCGAGCGCATGTGGGGACGACCAGGTGCTCGACCCTGCCGCGGGGAGCGGCACCGTCCGCTCCACGGGCACCGTGACGGTGCTCGACGACGGCGGTGGGCCGCAGCTGTGCCTCGGGGCTGTCGCGGAGTCGATGCCGCCACAGTGCGAGGGGCTCGAGGTGACCGGCTGGGACTGGGCCGACCATCCCGAGCACGAGGAGGCCGGAGGCACCCGCTGGGGCGACTTCCAGGTCACCGGCACCCTCGATGACACCACGTTCGCCGTGACCGACGCGGTGCCGGCCGACGATGCGTCGGTCGCGCCGGAGGAGGAGGTCGTCGACTTCAGCAGCCCGTGCCCCGAGCCCGAGGGCGGCTGGAAGGTGATCGACCCCGAGCGGACCACGTTCGAGACCCAGGAGGCGACCGTGTCCGCCGCCCACCGGCTGCCGGGCTACAGCGACCTGTGGCTCGACCAGACCCGGGTGGAGCGTCCGATGAACGACCCCCGCAAGCTCATCCTCAACGTACGCGTCACCGGTGACCCCGCCGCGGCCGAGAAGGAGCTGCGCAAGACCTGGGGCGGGATGCTCTGCGTCTCGCGCGCGACCGTGTCGCAGGAGGAGCTCGGCGACATCCAGGACGAGCTCGCGGACCAGCCGTACTACGTCGGCAGCGGTCTTTCCCGTGGTGCCGTCCACCTGCGCGTGCTGCTCGACGACGGCAGCCTCCAGCAGCGCCTCGACGAGACGTACGGCAAGGGCACGGTCGTTCTCGAGAGCGCCCTCTTCGAGCGGGTCGGGTGAGGCGTCAGGCGACGACCGTCCCGGTCGTCGCCTGCAGATCCGCGTACGCCTTCGAGAGTTGCTGCGTCATCGGCCCGCGCTCGATCGGCCGGCCGTCGAGGGAGACCACCGGGGTGAGGCCGCCCATCGTGCCGGTGACGAAGGCCTCGTCGGCGGTGTGGGCATCGGTGAGCGAGAAGTCGCCGACGTCCACCGGCAGGCCCAGCTCGGCGGCGAGGTCGAGGACGGTGGCGCGGGTGATCCCCTCGGGGCACGCACGGGTCGTCGACGTGCGCAGCACGCCGTCGCGTACGTGGAAGAAGTGGGTGGCGTTGGTCTCGGCGATGAAGCCGGCGTCGTCGAGCATCAGCGCGTCGTCGGCGCCCGCGTTGGTGGCCTCGACCTTGGCCAGGATCGAGGGGATCAGGTTGTTGTGATGGATCTTCGGGTCGAGCATGTCGGCGCGCGGGCGGCGCTGGGCCGCGGTGATCAGCGTGATCCCGGAGTCGTCGTAGACCGGTGACTTGAACTCGGCCAGCACGATCAGCGTCGGACCCGACTGGTTGAGCCGCGGGTCCATGCCGGAGGTGACCTTGACGCCGCGGGAGAGCGTCAGCCGGATGTGGACGTCGTCATGCATCTCGTTGGCCGCCAGGCACTCCCGGATCGCCTCGGTCATGTACGCGTCGGAGGGGATGTCCGAGAAGGCGAGAGCCCGCGCCGAGCGCCGCAGCCGCTGCAGGTGCTCGTCGAGCTTGAAGATGCGTCCCCGGGTGAGCCGCAGCCCCTCCCAGACGCCGTCGCCGCCCTGGGCGAGCGAGTCGAACGGCGAGATCCGCGCCTCCAGGCGGTGGCTGAGCTCGCCGTTGATCCAGACCTGGAGGTGGTCGTTGCGGGGGTCATAGGTCTGCAGCATCAGTCGCCGTTCTTGATATCGGGGGCCATGACATAGGGGGCGAGGCGATCGTAGTAGGGCAGGCAGCGCTCCAGCAGCGGCTCCAGGCGCGCGGGCAGCGGGTCGGCGGCGCCGGGGGAGGAGGCGGCGAACCCGGTCGAGGCCCACACCCCGGAATACCAGTGCGGGGCCCACACTCCGTCGGAGTCGCGGCGGCCGGCCGGCCACGACAGCATCGCCTCGTCGAAGCCGATCCCCAGCGCCTCGCACAGCCCGACGAGAGCCGCCCGCGGCGAGGCCAGGATCGACGCGGCGTCGACCACCGGCCCGCCGAACTCCTCGAAGAGCGCCACCTGCTGCGGCAGCCCGAGGTCCTCGAGCGTCGGCTCCTCACGGACCTTGGCGTACGAGGTCAGCACACGCTCCGGGTCCCTGACCAGGAACGCGTGCGAGAGCCCGGCGAAGGCGCCGTGGTCCATCTCCGGGAGCAGGTGGTGGGTCATGTGCTTCTGGTACTGCACCGCCGACCCGACCGGCCCGGACGTGATCTCCTCGGCCACGACCCGCCAGTCGTTCGGCTGGGAGGCGAGGACGTCGTCACGGCCCGGGTGGTCGAGGCCTGTGGCCGCGAGGTAGGCGGCGTACAGCGGCTCGTCGAGGACCGTGCAGTCCGGCCGGTTCTCGAACGAGCGCATCAACGCCGTGGAGAGGTTTCTCGGTCCTGACCACATCGCGATCCGCACAGTCACGGCGCAACGCTAGCCGGATCAGGCCTCGTCGGCAGGCTCCAGCGAGATCGAGATCGAGTTGATGCAGAACCGGTCGCCGGTCGGGGTGCCGTAGCCGTCGGGGAAGACGTGGCCGAGGTGGGAGCCGCAGTTGGCGCAGCGGACCTCCACCCGGTCCATCCCGTGCGACTTGTCCTCGATGTACTCGATCGTGTCGCTGATCGGCTGGTAGAACGACGGCCAGCCGCAGCCGGAGTGGAACTTGGTGTCCGACTCGAACAGCTTGGCCTTGCAGGCCTTGCACGAGTAGACGCCCTTGGTCTCGGTGTCGGTGTATTCACCCGTGAACGCCCGCTCGGTGCCCGCCTGGCGCAGCACCGCGTACTCCTCCGGCGAGAGCTCTGCTCGCCACTCCTCGTCGGACTTCTCCACGTTGTAACCCATGGTTGAAATGGTACGTCTGGGGTGGGAGCACAACTCCATTGCCAAAGTCGAGTCATCTACTATACTTAAACCCACGACGCTTCTGGAGGAGGCCACCTTGACCGCACTAGCCATGCAGCCCCTGCTGGACGCCATCCGCACCTACGCCGACGACGACCTGGTCGCGCGGGTGCGGGCGCCCGAGACCGGGCGCGAGTTCCACCTGCTCCACCGCGACGACAAGGTCGAGGTCTGGCTGATCGCCTGGTCCCCGGGCGCCAGCACCGGCTTCCACGACCACGGCACCGCGACCACCGCCTTCACCGTGCTCGCCGGCAGCCTGGTCGAGCACAACTGGCTCGGTGGCCTGCAGATCGCCGATGTCGGCCCCGGCGATGCCCGGGCGCACGACGCCGGCCACGTCCATGACGTACGCAACGTCGGCTCGCACCCGGCGATCAGCCTGCACGCGTACGCACCGAGGCTGGACGCGATGCACCACTACCACTTTCGCGGCGACCGGATCAGCCTGATCGGCGCCGAGCCCGGACGCCCCTGATCAGAAGCCGGTGATGCAGTAGGGCAGCGGGCCGCCGTCGGCCATCGCCGCCCAGGTCTCGATCGCCTCGGGTGAGCCCGTGATACGCCCGGCGGCCGCCAGGGTGCGTACGTCGACGCCGCCGAGGTAGAGGGCGCCGAGGGTGTCCGCGGCGAGCTCCACCGTCGGGGCGGCGTCGGTCCGGGTGACCTCGGCCTTGCCGTCCGCGACCGCGACCCGCCAGGCACCGGCAGCGTGTCCGAGCTGGTCGTCGATGCCGAGGACGACCTCGCCCGCGGCGTACCAGGGTCGTGCCTGCAGGGCCACCGGCACATCGAGCACGCGCAGCCACAGCATGTCGTCGAGCTCGGCGCTCTTGACCGCGAACGGCTCGGCGAGCGCCCAGTAGAGCGGGTCCTGCAGCGGCGCCCGGCGCCAGCCGACCCGCTCGACGAGGTCGATGTCGGCGAGGAACCGCCACAGCCGCAGGTAGGCCGCCGGGGTCAGGGCCACCAGGTCGACGACCCGCGCCATCCGCAGGCCGGAGTCGTTGCGCTCGTCGGCGGTCTTGTAGATCGCGTAGCCGTCGGGCGTTCCGGAGGCGTCCAGGTGCAGCACGGTGCGCTGCTTCGACTCGCCCTTCGAGTCGCCGCCGAAGTCGTAGGCGCTGGAGAGCCACGGCTCGTAGAACTGCGGCCGGGTGACCGATCCGCGGGTGCGCTCCTGGAAGGTGCCGTAGATCTCGGCGACCGTCTTCCAGGCGTCGGCCGGCTCGACCAGGGTCACCGAGCCGTCGTCTTCCGGCACCTCGGGGCGGTAGCGGAACTTCGCGGTGACGTCGACCTCGACCTCGCGCAGATGGGTGGCCGTGCCGAACCCGAAGCGGCCGTAGATCGACCCCTCCGAGACGGTCAGCGCCGCCAGCGGTACGCCGGCCGCGACCGCGTCGGCCAGCGACACCGTCATCAGCTTGCGCAGCAGGCCCTGCCGACGATGGGTCGGGGAGACGGTCACGTCGCTGATCAACAGTGTCGGCAGGCTGACGCCGCCGCCGACATTGACCGGCGAGGTCCAGGACGAGAACGTCGCGACCGGGATCGTGGCCGAGGAGAACTCCGAGTTCTCCGTCCACGCCCCCAGCAGCGTCACCGAGTCGGAGCGGGTGTGGTCGCGCCAGACCTGGATGCCGTCGTCGTTGCCTCGGGACTGGTGGAAGCCACGCCGCGTGCCTTCGTACCACCCCTTCAACAGGGCCTCGTCCCCGTCGAAGGGGTCGAGGCTGCGGAAGACGAGGCCGGGGTGCTCGAGCGCGCTCATGGTCTGAACGTACGCCGCCGAGCACCCCGATCTCGACTGGTTATTCCTCCGCCGGGCCGGTGGCCGGCACAGCGGCCGGCGCTGTCGCGACCACCTGCCTGCGGCGTCGGGAGAGGAGCCAGACGGGCGCGATGAGGAGCAGGAGGACCGGCGTCCACGGGATGATGGCGCCGAGCGCGACCGCGAGGACACGGGCCGAGTCGCCCAGCGCGTCCCACCCGGCGCTCAGCCCGGCCAGGAAGCCGGGGTCGTCGTCGGAGGAGCCGCCGGGACCGGCACGGTCGATGTTGACCGTGATGGTCGACAGCGACGTCTGGTTCTCGAGGGCCGCCTGCTGGGCGAGCAGCGAGTTGAGGTCGGCCTCGCGACGGGCGAGCTCGGACTCGATCGCGATGACATCACCGATCCTCTCGGCGCGGGAGAGGAGCGTACGGATCCGCTCGATGCTCGTCCGGGCGTTCTTCACCCGCACCTCGGTGTCGACGACCTCGGTGGTGACGTCGGTGGTCGTGGTGTTGGAGTCGACCAGCGTGGCGGTGTCCTCGAGGTCGGCCATCGCGTCGTCGAACGACTTCGACGGGATCCGGAGGACCATCCGGGCATGGCTCGGTCCGTCGTCGTCGCTGTCGCTGGTCTCCTGCTCGGTGACCTGACCGGCGTACCTGTCGGAGATCTGCTGCACCTGCGTACGTGTCTTGCCGACGTCCTTCGCGTCGAGCGAGACCGAGCCAGTGGAGATGATCGATGGTTGCGCGACGGCCTGCTTCGGCGCCGCGGCGTCCGCATCCTGCGCGGCCATCTCCGGGCCGGCCGCCTTCCCGGCCGATGAGTCGGCCAGCGACTCGACCGAGCCGGAGTCGGCGGAGGACCCGCCCGATCCGTCCGACCCGCCGCATGCGCCGAGGGCGAAGATGCTGACAATCACAAGGGCCGCACCCGAGATAGGCCTGACCTTTGCTGTTTTCATGCCCTCAGTACGCCCGGGGGCATGAAAACGGTGCGGGAGACGGCTAGTTCCTTCGTGCCAATTTCTTCGGGCCGTCTCCGGATCAGCTCGTCGCCGCAGCCGCCACGAGATCGAGGGTCTGGGCCACGATGTCAGCCCGCATGTCGGCCAGCGGTTCGCCGCTCGCGTCCCCGGTTGAGGACCGGTACGTGGATGTGACCCTGCTTGGTGTCGGCCTGGAGTGCGTCGCGGAGGGCGGTGGTGCGGTAGGCCGACTCGTTGGACAGGTAGTCACCACCGCCACCGGCGACCGCCGTGGAGCCCGGCGTCGGGTCCTCCCGGGTGACCGGCGCGGTCGATCCGGCCGGGATCTCGGTGATGATCCGGTTGATGTTCACCGGGAAGGTGCCGGGCACGGCCGCCTTCATCGCCTCGACCGGCAGCGTGGTCCGGGTCCACTGCGGCTGCGGGTCGGCATGAGGGACGTCCTCGGGAATCGGGATCGTCTCGTTGACGCTGACGCGGTCGTTGTCGGGGAAGGTGCCGCGATGGGCGCCGTTCCAGACCTCCAGGTCGAAACGGCCCGCGCGGCCCTGGCTGATGGTGATGGCGGTGTCCACGTCGCGCTTGCCGGGGACCAGGTGCGGCAGGAAGGCGCGCTCGACGCTGCCCTGCGCGAACGGCCCCCACAGCACCGGGAACACCACGGTCTGGATCTCGACGGGACCCTTCGCCGTCTGGACGACGCGCCCGTCCATCGCCAGCGCCGTCGCCCCGGACGGGTTCGACTGGCGGATGTTGCGATCGAGGGTGAACGGGTCGAAGCCGGAGGCCAGCACCTGCCGTGACCGGCCGGCCTCGCCGCGGGCGAAGGCGGTCGACTCGATCCCCCGCGAGCTCCGGTCGAAGGCCGCCAGCACCTTTGCCCGGGCGTCCTCGGACCAGGTCCGGTACGCAGGAGCGACTCGCGCGATCTCCAGCTCGGCCGCGAGCCGGGCCCAGTAGAGCGGTCGGTCGTCGCTGCGAGGCAGGTCGCCGCCGGCGTCGCCGCGGCCCTGCACGCGGTCGACCGCGCGCTGCCACAGCGCCTGGCCGGCGAGCCGTGCCGCAGCGGTGGCGGCCCTGCTGCTGCCGGCCTCGCAGACGACCGTCCTCACCGCGCCGGCGACGTCGTCGAACCCGGAGCGGGCCAGGATGTCGCTCACCGTCGGGTCGGTGAGCCGGGTGTGCTCCACCCGGGTGTCGGGCGAGGCGACGGTCCCGCAGGCCGGGGTGGTGCTCGCGGTCGCGGGAGCGCCGGCGAGGCCGAGGGTGATGGCGGCCAGGGCCGCCGTGGCGGCGGTCAGTGCCGTGGTTCGAGTCGACATGTGGGGATCCTCCGAGATCGTGGCGGTCGCCGTACGTTGGAGCGGATCATGCCGGTCCCACGACGTACTGGCCAGTGAGTTGCCGATGTCGTCCGGGCGATTTCACTGGGGGAGCGGCTTCGAGCGGGCTAGGTTGGCGCCATGGCGAAGACACCGGCGGCACACGTGCAGGCAGGCGAGCGCGAGGTGCGGATCTCGAGCCCCGACCGGGTGATCTACGAGGCGACCGACCGCACCCCCGAGGTCACCAAGCTGATGGTCGCGGAGTTCTTCGCGACCGTCGGCGACCCGCTGATGCGAGCGCTGCGGGATCGCCCGACGGCTCTGGAGCGCTGGCCCGACGGCTGGCGCGAGGGCATGAAGCTGGCGACCGGCCCGACCGACAAGGAGGGTGACGGCTTCTACCAGAAGCGCACGCCCAAGGGTGCCCCCGACTATCTCGAGGAGGTCGAGATCACCTTCCCGAGCGGGCGGAAGGCGCGCGAGATCTGCCCCACCGAGATCGCGGTCCCGGTCTGGTGCGCCCAGATGGGTGCGCTCACCTTCCACCCCTGGCCCGTCCGCCGCGCTGACGTCGATCACCCCGACGAGCTGCGCATCGACCTCGACCCCCAGCCCGGCACCGACTTCGCCGACGCCGTGCGGGTCGCCGGCGTCGCCCGGGAGACCCTCGAGGAGCTCGGCCTGCGCGGTTTCGCCAAGACCAGCGGCAACCGCGGCGTACACATCTACGTACGCATCCGGCCGGAGTGGACCTTCGAGGACCTGCGTCACGCCGCGATCGGGTTCGGCCGTGAGCTGGAGCGTCGCGACGGGGGAGTGACCACCGCGTGGTGGAAGGAGGAGCGCGGGGAGCGCATCTTCGTCGACTTCAACCAGAACAACCGAGATCGGACCATCGCGAGCGCCTACTCGCTGCGTCCCAAGCCCGGCGCCCCGGTCTCCACGCCGCTCACCTGGGACGAGCTGGCCGACCTGAAGGACCCGCGCGAGCTCAACCTCTTCACCGTCCCCGACTTCCTCGCCGACGGCGACCGCTGGGCGGAGATCGACGACGAGGCGTACGACCTCACGCCGTTGCTCGAGCTCTGGGAGAAGCTGCCCGGAGGCGAGCTCAACTTCCCGCCGGACTACCCGAAGATGCCGGGCGAGCCGCCGAGGGTGCAGCCGAGCAAGAAGGTCGCGTCCCACTGGGACGAGGAGGGCAACCGGATCGGCGACGGATAGCAGAAGTGCCCGCTCAGCGCGGATCCCCCGATCGCACGAGCAGGCACTTCCTTGTCGCTGGATCCCCCCGGAACAGCGAACCCCAAGATCCTATGGGAATGCCGTCCACAACTGCCAGGTGGACCCGGTAACAGAGCGGTAACCTTCGGTGTGTCGCCGCTCACTTCTGTTGATTCGGCTGTCATCGAGACGAAACGGCTCACATGCCGGTGATTCCTTCGCCTTCGCCGGCCTGCTCGTCGAAGTTCTCGTGTTCGATCAGGTGCAGCACGGGGACGTGGAGATGGCGGCGGGCCTGGTGGGTCCAGTCGACGTGGAAGAACTCGGCGACCACGTGCGGGCGGGTCATGATGATCGCCTCGCGACCGTCGACCGCGGCGACCTTGGCGCGCAGCGCCTTGACCGGGTCCTGGACGAGCTCGCCGTGGGCGGAGGCGCCGGAGGTCTTCAGGACCTTCAGGGTCTGCTCGAGCGCCTTCTCGGCCTCCTCCTTGGCCTCCTCGCGCACTGCGTCGAGGTCGATCTCGTTCATCATCATCGCCGAGCCGAGGTATTCGGCCGCGCTGAGCGTGCCCATCGCCGACTCGATCCGGGCGGCAGCGTCCTCCAAGGGCAGCAGCACGTGGTAGACCGGGTCCTCGACTCCCTCGTGGAGGGAGTGGACCCGGGTCGCGTCGTCGAGAGTGATTGCCTGCTCGACCAGGAGAACGACGTCGTAGCTCATGGCTCCGACCCTAGCCGGATTTAACTGTGCTGTTTAGCAGGACCCCCGAGCACTTCGGACAGCTCGTACGCCACGGGTTCCTCGAGCTGCTCGTAGCCGCACGACTCCGGGTCGCGGTCGGGGCGCCAGCGCTTGAACTGAGCGGTGTGCCGGAACCGGCGTCCCTCCATGTGGTCGTAGCCCACCTCGAGCACCCGCTCCGGGCGCAGCGGGGTGAAGGACAGGTCCTTCCCCTGCGACCAGCGGCTCTGGGTGCCGGGGACCCGGTCGGGGTTGGCGGTGAGCCACTCGTTCCAGCGTCCCCACGGGTGGTCCTCGATCGGGACGACCAGCTCCTGCAGTTCCTGCCACAGCTCGGCGCGTCGCGCGGCGGTGAAGGACGCCGAGACCCCGATGTGCTGCAACTCCGGCTGACCGTCCTCGCCGGGGGCGTACAGACCCAGCAGCAGGCTCCCGAGCAGCGGATTCTCCGGTGTGGAGGTCTTGTGCTCGCGGTAACCGGCCACGACCACGTCAGCCGTACGCGAGTGCTTGATCTTCAGCATCGTCCGCTTGTCGGGAACATAGGGGGCGTCCAGCGGCTTGGCCATCACTCCGTCCAGCCCGGCGCCCTCGAACCGGGTGAACCAGTCCTGGGCGACCTCGGGGTCCGTCGTCGTGGTGCACATGTGGACGTTGTCCGAGCTCACCTCTGCGAAGACCGCCTCCAGTGCCGCCCGCCGTTCCGTCAGCGGCTCGTCGAGAAACGACCTCTCGCCCAGCGCGAGCAGATCGAAGGCCGCGTACGCAGCAGGCGTCTCCTCCGCCAACAGGTTGATCCGCGACGCCGCCGGGTGGATGCGCTGCTGGAGCACCTCGAACTCCAGCCGGTCCCCGATCGCGACGAAGATCTCCCCGTCGAGCACGATCTTGTCCGGCAGCGCCTTCCGCAGCGCCTCGGCTACCTCGGGGAAGTAGCGGGTCAGCGGCTTGGTGTTGCGCGAGGCCAGCTCCACCTCGTCCCCGTCCTTGAACACGATGCACCGGAACCCGTCCCACTTCGGCTCGAACGCATAGCCACCGTCCGTCGGCACGCCCTTCGCGGGCTTCGCGAGCATCGGCAGGATCGGCGGCATCACAGGAAGGTCCACGTCGCTCAGCCTAAGGGCGCCGCGCGATTTTCGGATGAGGCAGAAGAAGTTGTCGATCCATCCGTCGGGGCCGTCCGGTCAGGTCGTCGCGGCGGCGTAGCGCTGCAGGAAAAGCGCCTCGGTCAGTGCCATGGTGGAGATCTCGCGCGGGTCCACGCTCTCGTTGGGCGCATGGATCAACGCCTGCGGCTCCTCCACGCCCATCAGGATGATCTCGGCGTCGGGGTAGGTGTCGGTGAACACGTTGCACAGCGGTATCGAGCCGCCCTGCCCGAGGGTCGCCATCGGCTTGTCGTAGGCCTCCATCATCGCCTTGCCCATCGCCTGGTAGGCCGGTCCGTCGATCGTTGCCCGGAACGGCGAGCCGGTGGCCTCCACCTCGATGGTGACGTGGACACCCCAGGGCGCGGTCCGGTGGAGGTGCGCCTCGAGTGCCTCCTTCGCGACGTCCGGCGCGAGCCCGGGTGGGATGCGGAGGTTCAGCCGAGCCGCGGCCTTGGGCACGATCGCCGCCGCCGAGCCGACCACGGGTGGGCAGTCGATGCCGAGCACCGTGACCGCCGGCCGGGCCCACAGCATGTCCGAGACCGAGCCGTCCCCGAGCAGCTGGACCCCGTCCAGCAGCCCGGCGTCGCTGCGGAACTGCTCGGGCGGGTACGGCTGGCCCTCCCAGCGGCGGGTGCTGTCGAGCCCCTCGATGGTGGTGTTGCCGGCCGAGTCCCGCAGGCCGGCCAGCATCGCGATCAGGGCCGCGAGGGCGTCCGGGGCCGCACCGCCGAACATGCCGGAGTGCACCTCCGAGGTCAGCGCCTCGACGGTGACGACCACGTTGACCATGCCACGCAGGCTGACGGTTGCCGCAGGCTGGCCGACGGCCGCGTTTCCGGTGTCGCAGACCAGGATCGTGTCGGCGCGGAGCAGATCCGCGTTGTCGACCACGAACGCCTCCAGGCCGCCCGTGCCCTGCTCCTCGGACCCCTCCACGACCAGCTTGAGGTTCACCGGTACGTCCTCCCCCAAGGCGCGCAGCGCCAGGAGGTGCATGAGGATGTTGCCCTTGCAGTCCGCCGTCCCGCGGCCGTACCAGCGCCCGTCCTTCGCGACCAGCTCGAACGGCGGGGTCTGCCAGGCGGCGTCGTCGAGCGGCGGCTGCACGTCGTAATGGGCGTACAGCAACACCGTGGGCGCATCGGGCCGTGTGCACTGTCGAGAGCCCAGGACGGCGTTGCTGCCGTCCGGGGTCTCCGCCAGCCGGGCATCGTCGAATCCGAGGGCTGCGAAGTGGTCGAGCACCCACTGCGCGGCACG
This sequence comes from Nocardioides sp. NPDC127514, assembly GCF_040302125.1. Lineage (NCBI taxonomy): Bacteria > Bacillati > Actinomycetota > Actinomycetes > Propionibacteriales > Nocardioidaceae > Nocardioides > Nocardioides sp. NPDC127514. The sequence continues at coordinate 109,086 of NZ_JBEORF010000018.1, forward strand.
GCTGCACTCCTCGGGTGGGAACTGGCGCGGGTCGGCGACCGACTTGATGGCGACCAGCTCGGCCAGCTCCTCCTGCGCCTGGGGCATGAGGTCAGCGATGCGGCCCCTCAGATCCATGTCTCGCTCACCCCGCCACGTCATCGGTCTCGAGGTCGTCGACGAACTCGTTGAAGTCCTCCAGCTCCTCGGGGCAGTAGATCTCGATGATCAGCTTCTGGCCCTGGAAGACCCGGCTGTCGGCGACCACCGGGCGCGCCCCGGGGCCGGTCGCCCCGTTCGAGAGCTGCGACAGCAGGATGGCGCGACTCAGTGCGTCGTTCGGGTCTTCGCAGGTCGCCCCACCGTCCTCACCCAGGACCCGCACGATCTGGTCCCTGTCCGGGGTGCGAGCGCCCGCGTCCTCGAGGGCCGCGATCAGCTCGTCGGCCTTCTCCTCGGCGTTGCGGGTCTCCCGGGCCGAGTTGAAGGCGAGCAGCCCGGCGACGACGAGGACGCCGAGGACGACCAGGGCGGTGATGTAGATCCAGTTGCGTTCGCGCTTGCTCTGCGTCTCCATCGGTGTGCTCATGACGGGGTCACCTCCTGCGGCTCAGGCTGCTTCCAGGACGGCTTGCGGAACCGGTAGAACAGGAACGGCACGAGGAGCCCGAGCCCGAGTGCGCCGCCGCCGACGATGGCGAAGTACAGACCGGAGCTCCCGGACGCGAACTGCGATGGCGGGATGAAGCCGACCAGGAGGGCGGCAAGGGAGGCCGCGAAGCCGATGCCGCACATCCCGACGAGCATGGGTGCGCGGTAGCCGCGCGGATGGTCGGGATGCTTACGGCGTAGCTGGATCGCGGCCACGAACATCAGCAGATACATGATCAGGTAGACCTGGGTCGTGATGACGGAGAAGATCCAGTAGGCGCTGGACACGTCCGGGATCAACGCGTACGCCAGGCCGATCACGGTGGTGATCAGCCCCTGGACGACCAGGATGTTCTGCTGGACACCGTTCTTGTTGAGCTGCTGCAGGAAGGGCGGAAGGTAGCCCTCTTGGCGCGAGATCAGCAGCAGGCCCTTCGATGGCCCGGCCAGCCAGGTCAGCATGCCGCCGAGGGAGGCCGTGACCAGCATGATGCCCACGATCGGGGTCAGCCACTGCCAGCCGAAGTTCGCGAAGACCGCGTCGAAGGCCTGCATCACGCCGGCAGTGAGGGACAGTTCCTCAGCAGGTACGACCCAGCTGATCGCCAGCGCCGGGAGGATGAAGATCGCCAGGACCAGGCCCATGGCCAGGAACATCGACTTCGGGAACTCCTTGCCCGGGTCCTTCAGGGAGGACACGTGGACCGCGTTCATCTCCATGCCCGAGTAGGAGAGGAAGTTGTTGACGATGAGCACGAGGCTCGCGAGCCCGGCCCACACCGGGAAGATGTTCTCGGAGGTCATCGGCGCCGCGGACTCGTTGCCCTGCCCGAGGAAGACGATGCCGAGAAGGACCAGTACGACGCCGGGGATCAGGGTTCCGATGATCAGGCCGCCGCTGGCGAGACCCGCGACTCCCTTGGTGCCTCGTGAGGAGATCCAGACACCGGACCAGTACACGACGATGATCACGCACGCGGTCCACACCCCGCTGCTGGCCAGCTCCGGATTGAACACGTACGCGAGGGTGCTCGCCACGAACCCCAGCAGACTCGGGTAATAGAAGATCGTCATGGCGAACTGGCACCAGACCGCCAGAAAGCCCATCGGCTTGGAGATTCCCTCCGAGACCCACTTGTAGATGCCGCCTTCCCACCCCGACGCGAGCTCCGCGGAGACCAGAGAGGTCGGCAGCAGGAACACGATGGCCGGGAGCAGGTACAAGAAGACGCAGGCCAGGCCGTAGACCGCCATCGTCGGCGCTGCCCGCAGGCTGGCGACCGAGCTCGTGGTCATCATCGCCAGCGCCACCCACGAGATCCAGGCGGTGGGCGGGATCTTGGCGCGCGTCGCCAGGTCCGCTGCGGCGTCCCCCGCGCTCACGTCGACCACCGCGACAGGGCGGGGGTTATGCACCATCCGAACATCCTCATCACTCCTTGCAAAGCGACGGCAGTTGATGGCTCAGGGTAGGAACGACACGCGCGTGGGCGGATCGTCCTCAGCGGATGAAGCAGGCGGAGAAACGCGCCCGTCCCGCCGCGAACTCTCAGGTCGACGATCGTGGATGCGCGATGGGTGGATGCCTCATCCGCGAGGGGTGATTCGTGCCTGCTCCGCTGTGGTTAGCGTCGGCTTCTATGATCAAGCTCCTGAGTGGGATGCCAGCAGGGGTTCTCGGCCTCGAGGCCATCGGTGACGTGGAGGAAGAGGACTATCGAGACGTCGTGCTGCCCGCCGTCGACGCGGCCATCGCGAAGCACGGCAAGGTCCGTCTCGTCTATGTCCTCGGTCCTGAGTTCGACGAGTACGACGACGACGCGGCCTGGGAGGACCTGAAGCTCGGTGTTCGTCACCCGACCTCGTTCGAGCGGATCGCGATCGTGACCGACGCACGCTGGGCGGGTCCGATGGTCAGAGTCTTCAGTGTCCTGTGGCCGGGGCAGGCGCGCGCGTTCCGGCTCGCTGACCTCGAGGCTGCGAAGCGTTGGGCGGCTGATGAGGCGAGCTGACAGACCACGGTGGAGGGAATCCGGATGAGTGACGCCACGCCGATCACGGCCAAGGACTACGCGGCCCGGATGAGCCGGGCCGTGGCCGACGCGACTGATGCGGGGCTGGACGGGCTCCTCGTCACGCCCGGCCCCGACCTAATCTGGCTCACCGGCTACCAGCCCACGGCCATCACCGAGAGGTTGACGGTGCTCGTCCTCACTCCCGGTCAGCAGCCGACGCTGCTGGTACCGACCCTGGAGCGGCCGGATGCCGAGGGTGCCGTGGGTGCACCGGGCCTCCAGATCGTCGACTGGGCGGACGGTGAGGATCCGTTCGCGCGGGCCAGCACCTTGATCCCCGCGCACGCGACGATGGGAATCGCCGACTCCGCCTGGGCGATGCACCTGCTCGGGCTGCAGAGCGCGTTGCCCGCATCCTCCTACCGGTCGCTGACGCAGGCCCTCCCCATGCTGCGGGCGGTGAAGGACGCCAACGAGCTCGCCCGGCTGGCAGCCGCCGGGGCCGCCGCGGACGCGGTCTACGAGCAGATCCTCGGAGTCCGGTTCGCCGGCCGGAAGGAGACGGAGGTGGCTGCCGACCTGGCCCGCCTGCTGCGGGAGTCCGGTCACGAGCAGGTCGACTTCACGGTGGTCGGCTCGGGCCCCAACGGCGCCAACCCTCACCACGAGGCCGGCGACCGCACCATCGAGGTCGGTGATGCTGTCGTCCTCGACTTCGGTGGGCTGATGTACGGCTACGGCTCGGACACCAGCCGTACGGTGTGCGTGGGCGAACCTTCCGCTCTGATCCGCGAGGTCCACGAAGTTGTCCGCGCAGCGCAGCAGGCAGGCTTCGAAGCGGTCCGCCCAGGCGTCGCCTGCCAGGAGATCGACCGGGCCGCTCGACAGGTGATCACCGACGCCGGGTACGGCGAGCGGTTCATCCACCGCACCGGCCACGGCATCGGCACCACGACCCATGAACCGCCGTACATGATCGAGGGCGAAGAGCAGCCGCTGGTGCCGGGGATGTGCTTCTCGGTCGAGCCCGGCATCTACCTCCCCGGAGAGTTCGGGGTCCGCATCGAGGACATCGTCACGGTCACCGAGGAGGGCGGCAGACGTCTGAACAACACCGAGCGTGACCTGAAGGTCGTCGGCTGAGGCTCAGGATCTTCGTTGACGAGTGCGATCGCGGCGTAGCACCCCATCGTGTCGTTGGGACGTACGGCGCTACTCGGTCGGCAGGAGCACCGTGGACAGCATCACGCGCTGCTTCCCGGTCGTCTCGCCGACGTACGGGGCGATGAGATCGTTGAATCCTTGCTGGATCCGCACGAGGTCCTCCTCGTCGACGTAGAGCGCGCCCGTGCCGAACCCGAGGTGGCTGCGGGTCACCTCGCCGAGAGCGAGTGAACCCTCGAACGTACGAAGCAGCTCGCCGATGAAGGCGAGGAAGCCCGCTTGGATCTGCTCGTCGGAGAGCGTCGCCAGCTCGGCTTTCTCGACGTGAGCCATCCGCTCGCCCAGCGTGTAGGTGCGCTCGACCGTGCCGCGCACCCGCCGCTCCGACGCCACGGCGAGGAAGCCGGCCTCGACGAGCGTGGCGATGTGTCGATACAGCGTGGCCTGAGGGACATCTGTCAGCAGGTCCCGGAGCTGGGCGGTGGTCAGATCGCGACCCCCCACCGCCTGCAGGACCCGCAGTCGTACGGGGTGGGCAACGACCTCAGAGATATTGCCTTGCGGCGGCATCAGACTCCCATTATTCTCATTCTTAGAATGTTCCTGATCTGAGTATATTCTAGGAGATGAGATGACCATCCTCAATGTCCAGGACGGCGTGCTGACGCTGACCTTTCCTGGCTGGGAGCGGCTGATGGCCGGCCGCGCGGGCTACTCCGTTGCGGTCGGTGCCGTCGAGTCGGTGGAGGTGCTGTCGGGATGGAGTTCTGAGGTCCTGGGCTGGCGCTCGGGTCTGGTCATCTCGGGGTTCCGCAAGCTGGGCACCTTTCGGCATCCCGACGGCACCCGCAGGCTGGTCTCGATGACGCGTGGGCTGCCCCTGCTGCGGATCCGGTTGCGTGACCGGGAGGTCGGTGCCGGCTTCGACGAGCTGCTGGTCAGCACTCCGGAGGCCGTTGAGCTGGCCGCGGCGCTCGACACTCTGGCTCGGTCATGAGTGCCGCTGTGGCCGCGGGTGTCGCGGCGAAGGGGAGCGGCGTGCTGTCCGGCCCCACACTGCGGGCCGAAGGTCTGGCCAAGTCCTTCGGGCCGGTGCCGGCGCTGACCCGGGTCGATCTGGTCGCTCTGCCGGGGCGGGTGACCGGCTTCATCGGGCCGAACGGCGCGGGCAAGAGCACGACCTTGCGTATCCTCACCGGACTCGCCCGTGCGGATCAGGGCACCGCGACTATCGATGGGGTGCCCTACGGCGCGTTGAGCTCTCCGTCCCGGGTTCTGGGTGTCGTCGGCGATCTGGCCGGGGCTCATCCGGGGATGACCGCTCGCGGGCACCTGCAGACTCAGGCCGCACTGATCGGTGTGCCCGGCGCTCGGATCGAGCACGTGCTCGAGGAGACCGGCCTGAGCTCGGTGTCGCGCCGACGAGTCCGCGGCTTCTCGACCGGGATGCGCCAGCGACTGGCGTTGGCGACGGCTCTGTTGGGCCGACCGTCCGGGCTGATCCTCGATGAGCCGACCAACGGCCTGGACCCCTCGGGCATCGTGTGGCTGCGCCGTCTGCTGCGAGCCTTCGCCGATGCCGGCGGGACGGTGCTGGTGTCCAGTCATGTGCTCACCGAGCTGCAACAGGTCATCGACGATCTGGTGCTCGTCGAGGGCGGCCGCACGCGCTGGTCCGGTTCCCTGAGCGACTTCACCGGTGAACACGCCTCGCTCGAGGAGGCCTACCTGAGCATGATCGAGGAGGAGATGGCATGCGACAGCTGAAGGACGCGATCCGAGGTGAGGTGGTCCGGCTGACCAGGACCCGGCTGCCCCTGTGGACGCTGGCGGCCGCGATGGCGTGCGGTGGCCTGCTCACCGCTCTCGTCGCCCTGACCGGTCCGGAGAACACCACCCCGCCGATGCCTGGGCTGGACACGGTCGACGGCGTCTCCGGCGTCCTGGGCCTTCTCGGCGTCGCCCTCTTCGTACCTGCGCTGATCGGCACCGTGGCGATCACCGGCGAATACCGGCATCGCACCGTAGCCACCACCTTCCTCGCGATCCCGAATCGAGGCCGGGTGCTGGTGGCCAAGCTGATCGCCTACGGGGGCCTCGGCCTGGCGTACGGGCTGGTCCTGGCGTTCTCCGCGGTCGCCGGGATCTATGCAGGGACCTTCGCGTACGGGATCGAGCCGGGGCTCGGGCTCGGCGCCATTCTCGGCACCGCGGCGAGGTACGGCGCCGCCGCAGCCATCTACATGCTGCTGGGTGTCGGCATCGGAGCTGTCGCGCGCCACCAGCTGCTCGCGATCGGGATCACCTTGGGGTACTTCTATCTCGTGGACAACCTGATGATGATTCTCCCGGGAGCCAACATCGTCTATCCGTTCCTTCCGGGTGGAGCCACGTCCGCGCTCACCGGGTCGACCGCGCTCTTGGAGATGATCGCGGCCGAGGCCGGTGTGAACGGCCCCGTGGTCCAGGCGCCGCTGGTGGGTGCGCTCGTGCTTCTCGGCTATGCCCTGGCCTCCTCGGCCCTGGCTGCGGCCGTGTCCCTGCGCCGCGACGTCGCCTGATCGCCGGGGCGGATGCTCCGCCGCCCTGCGCTCAGGCGTGTGCGCCCTGGATCTCCTTGGCCGCGGCCTTGATGTCCTCTGCCTCGACCTTCGCGACGGTGGACTCGACGATGGTCTCCGCCCGCTCGAGGGCCTTGCGGATCTTGACCTCGCCGGGGTCCGAGACCAGGGCGAGCAGGCCGGAGTGTCCTGGTGTGATCGCATTCTCGAGCTTCTGCTCGAGCTCGTGGTTGTGGTGGCGCTGCCGCAGCTTCCCGACGAAGGCTCCGGCGCCGCCGGCCACTGCCGCGCTGCCGAGGATCGACGGCGGGAAGATCACGCCGAGCGCGACGCCGCCGACGACGCCCCACTTGAGTCCTGACTTCGTGCTGTGGTCGGTTGCCTTCTGGATCTCCAGCTTGCCCTCGGCCGATCGCCTGACCACGATGACGCCCTCGATCTCGACGGTGCGGCCGTTCTCGGCCGACTTGAGGGCCTCATACGCCTCCCACGCCATGTCGGTGTTGCTGAAGTCCGCGATGATGAGGGTGTAGGCGCCGTCCGACACGGAGGCCGCGCTCACCTCGACATCGGGCGTGTTGGTCTCGTCTGACATGACATCCGCTCCTTGGTGGTTGAGCTTCCACTCTCGAACGGTCATGGCTCGGCGGCATCACCCCTAGCGGGTGGCGTGGGCGCGCTGCTCGGAGGATCCGACGATCACTGGCTCTGACGCGACCGGCGCCACAACCCCCACGCCCACGTGAGAAGCAGGGCTCCCAGGATCGACCCGATCAACCCGGTCGGGTGGAGATCGAGGCCGTTGCCGGTCGCGAGGCTGACCCCCAGGCCACCGACGAAGGAGCCCAGCAGGCCCGTCACCGCCGCCGTGGTCCAATCGATCTCCTTCATCGACCGACCGAGAACGAGCTGTGCCACGCCGCCTGCCACGATGCCGAACAGGATGATCGCGATGATGAGCATATTGGCAACCTACCGCATCCAAACGCTCTCTATCCGGCGTTGAACGACACTGCTCGACGGGTCAGGCGGTGCGGGTCTGGAGCCACGTGCGGTAGCGGCGCAGGGCGCGGCGTTGAAGGAAGGTCTCCTTGGCAAGGGCGAGCTTGGGATCCATGCCGGGGCGGGTGCGGCGGCCGGCGCCGAGACGGCGCAGCTGCTGGCGTACGCGGGCCATGCTCGCGGCCGAGGCGACGGCCTTGTCCTCGATCCGGACCGGCGCCAGGTCGACGCGTGCCTCGGCGTCGTGGCGCCACGTGTTCGGCAGGTCGGGGTCGACCGCCAGGGCGCTGCCCATGCCGACCAGGTCGACGCCGCCGGCGAGGACCTCCTCGGCGACGGGTCGCCGGACGATGCCACCGGTGAGCATCAGAGGCAGCGGGCTGGTCCGGGCCAGGTCCTCGGCGAGGGTCAGGAAGTACGCCTCGCGGGCCTGGGTCCGCTCGTCCTTGGCCTGGCCGGTCATGGCCGGGGCCTCGTAGCTGCCACCGGAGAGCTCCACGATGTCGACGCCCAGCGGTGCCAGCATCTCGATGACCGCCTTGGCGTCCTCGGCGTCGAATCCGCCGCGCTGGAAGTCGGCGGAGTTGAGCTTGACCGCGACGGCGAAGCCGGGGGAGACCACGGCGCGTACGGCCCGGACGACGTCGAGCAGGAGGCGGGCCCGGTTGGCCAGGTCGCCGCCCCACCGGTCGGTGCGCTGGTTGGCCAGGGGCGAGAGGAACTGGGAGAGCAGGTAGCCGTGGGCGGCGTGGATCTCGACGCCGTCGAACCCGGCCTCCTCGGCCCTGCGGGCGGTCTCGGCGAACCGCGCGACGGTCTCCTCGATCTGCGTCGTGGTCATCTCGACGGGCTGGGCGAACCGCTTGGTGTTCTTGCCGAGGTCGACGCGTACGGCCGAGGGACCCCAGGCGACGCCGGGCATGTTCGCGCCCACCTGGCGCCCGGGGTGGTTGATCTGCATCCAGACCTGCGAACCCCCGCTCTTCGCGGCGGTCGCCCACTCCCGGAACGGGGCCAGCGGCGACTCCGCGTCGAGAACGACACCCCCGGGTCCGGTGAGCGCCTCCGCGTGGACCATGACGTTGCCGGTGATGATCAGACCGACCCCGCCCTGGCTCCAGCGGCGGTAGAGCCGGACGAGAGAGGCGTCCGGGAGCTGGCGGGCCGCGGCCATGTTCTCCTCCATGGCGGCCTTGGCCAGCCGGTTCGGGAGCACGGAGCCGTTGGGAAGGGCGAACTGCTCGAATACGGATGACATGAACTGCTCCTGAGTGCGGTATGTTTACGATGCTCACATGAGCGTAGAAAGGGATGTAAGCAGTGTCAACTTCTGAGAAGAGTGGCTATCATCACGGCGACCTCCGGGCCTCGCTCCTGACGGCCGCGATGCGGATGCTCGAAGAGGGTGAGCCGTTCTCGTTGCGCGCGCTCGCGCGCGAGGCGGGGGTCTCGCCGACGGCGCCCTACCGCCACTTCAAGGACCGCGACGCCCTGGAGTCCGCGCTGGCGGCCCAGGGGCTGCGCGACCTGAAGGTCGATCTGACCGAGGGCCGTGAGCTTCCAGCCTCTGCTGCTGATCTGGGCGAGCTCGCCGTCGCGTACGTCGAGTTCGCCCTGCGTCGTCCGGCGCTGTTCCGGGTGATGTTCGGCAACGCTTGTGACACGGGCAGTGCGGAGCGGGTCGAGGCTGCTGCCGAGATCCACGACCTGCTCGCAGCGGCCATGACGCGGGTCTTTCCGGATGTCGATGCCGATGCGCTCGCGTCGGCCGGCTGGGCGCTGGCGCACGGGATGGCCTACCTCTATATGGACGGCAAGCTTCAGGCGGACTCGACCGAGGAGATCGGGGACCGGGTGCGGGCTGCGTTTGCCGCGATCCTCGCCGCCCGCGCCGACTAGCAGGGAGTGGCGGCCGCCACTCCGGCCAGTGTTGACGGTGCTTACATTGCTGCGTAGGCTCTTCATGTAAGCGTTGCTAACATTGAGGAGACCCTGATGGCTGCCACCGAACAACAGCCCGGACAGCAGACCGTGACCGCACGGCTGGGTGAGCGAACGGTCGAGGTGCCCCGCGGTGGGCTGTACGACCGCTACCGGATGAACCCCGATCTCGACGAGATCGCCCGCGACCCACGGGTCAGCGGCGTCGACTTCTTCCGTCGCCTCTCCAAGACCCAGGTCGACTCACCGATCGGACCTACGTACACGCCGAACTTCTACTACCGGATGTCCTCGGCCCGGCTGACCATGCTGGCCCGCTCCTCGGCGATCCGAGCCCGCCTGCCCGAGGAGCTCGAGCCGCTGGAGCTCGTCCCGGGCATCGGCCTCGCCTCGGTCGTCTTCTTCCGCTACGACGTCGCCGACATCGACTTCTACACCGAGGCCGCGGTGGGCGTCGCGGTCCGGCCCGCGCGGCACGGACGGCTCGGATTCCTCGACCTCGTCACCGACCTGAAGAACGACCACCTGCACTCGTACGTCTTCTCCCTGCCGGTCAACACCGACATCGCGCAGGTGCGTGGCCACGACGGCTACGGCTTCCCGAAGTGGGTCACCGAGCTCGACGTCGACATCGACGCCACGACGAGCACTGCCCGCGTCGCCAACAACGCCGGCGGCCTCGACGTCGGGTTCTCGGCTCCGACCCCTGCGCAGAAGAGCTTCCGGTCGGGGGAGCGGGTCTCCTCGCTGACCTCCTACACCAAGATCGGGTCCAGGTGGCAGTCGACGTTCAACCAGACCAACCTGCTCGCCGCGGGCAGCGCCGGCCTGCCGCGTGAGGTGAGGCTCGAGCTCGGCGAAGGCCGTATGTCCGACGACATCCGCGCTCTCAAGCCGATTCGTACCCTCCGCCTCGACGTCGCCACCGAGGCCCAGGCCGCGCTCCACATGCCCGTGCCCACCTCGGTCCGGGCCACCGCCTAGCGCTCACCACACGGAGATCCGACATGTCCATCGATCACGCTGCCGCCCCGGTCCGCGGGGCCGGCCTTCCCGCCACCATCACACCCGCGCTGCTGAACCGGCTCGCGAGCCAGGTCACCGCGGCTCCGGGAGCCGCCACCGTCACCACCACCGCTCCCTACACGGGCGAGCCCCTCGCCGAGCTCCCGTCTTCTACCGCCCAGGATGTGGAGGCGGCCTTCGAGCGGGCCCGCGCCGCGCAGGTCGGCTGGGCGGCCACCCCGATCAGCGAGCGCAAGCGGATCTTCCTCCGCTTCCACGACCTCGTCCTGGAGCGGCAGGAGCAGGGCCTGGACCTGATGCAGGCCGAGAACGGCAAGACCCGTCGCGATGCGTTCCTGGAGATCATGGACATCGCGATCACGGCCCGCTACTACGCGCGCAGCGTGGAGAGGCTCCTCGACGCGAAGCGACGCAAGGGTGCGCTTCCGCTGCTCACCCACACCACCGAGCTGCACCACCCCAAGGGCGTGGTCACGGTCATCTCGCCGTGGAACTACCCGCTCTCGATGGCTGCCGGTGACGCCATCCCCGCCCTGCTGGCCGGCAACGCCGTGGTCCAGAAGCCCGATACCCAGACCGCCGTCACCGCGCTGTGGGCCCTGGACCTGCTGAAGGAGGCCGGCCTGCCGGCCGATGTGTGGCAGATGGTCATCGGGCGCGGCAGCGTCCTGGGTGACCCGCTTCTGGCCAACGGCGACTACGTGATGTTCACCGGCTCCACCGCCAGCGGCCGCCACATCGCCCAGAAGGCGGGAGAGCGCCTGATCGGTGCCTCCCTCGAGCTCGGTGGCAAGAATCCGATGATCGTCCTGGCCGACGCCGACATCGACCGGACCGTCGAGGGCGCCATCGCCGCGAGCTTCCCCTCTGCCGGCCAGCTGTGCGTCTCGATCGAGCGGATGTACGTCCCCGACCAGATCTACGACGAGTTCGTCTCCCGGTTCGTGGCCAGGACGAAGGAGCTGCGGATCGGTGCGGCGTACGACTACAGCATCGATGTCGGAAGCCTGACGACCACCTCGCAGCTCGAGACCGTCTCCACCCATGTCGAGGACGCCGTCGCGAAGGGCGCGACGCTGCTCGCCGGCGGGACGCCGCGGCCTGACCTCGGGCCGCTGTTCTACGAGCCGACGATCCTCGCCGACGTCACCCCGGAGATGACTCTGTTCGAGCACGAGACCTTCGGCCCCGTCGTCTCGATCTACCGCTACACCGAGATCGACGACGCGGTCAGGATGGCCAACTCCACGGCGTACGGCCTCAACGCCAGCGTCTGGACTCGCGACGGCGCACGTGGGCGGGCCGTCGCGGCTCGTATTCATGCCGGCACGGTCAACGTCAACGAGGCCTTCGCCGCGGCCTGGGGCAGCATCGACGCCCCGATGGGCGGGATGGGCGACTCCGGCCTCGGTCGTCGTCACGGCGCCGACGGGCTGCTCAAGTACACCGAGGCCCAGACCGTCGCTCACCAGCGAATTCAGGGATTCACCCCGCCGAGCGCGATCAACCACGATCAGTGGTCCCGGATCCTTACGCTCGCACTGAAGACACTACGAAGGACCGGCGTCCGGTGACTCGGGCCCGCACGAAGGAGACCAGGGCATGACCAAGCGCATCCTGAACGTCGTCACCAACGTCGGTCACTACGACGACCCGTCCCATCCGACCGGTCTGTGGCTCTCCGAGCTCACCCACGCCTGGGACGTCTTCGAGGAGCACGGCTTCGAGCAGACACTCGTCAGCCCCGCCGGGGGAGCGGTGCCTCTCGAACCGCGGGCGCTGAAGTTCCCCAGCTACGACAAGACCGCCAAGGCCTGGCGGGCTTCGTCGGAGCGGATGGGCCTGCTGGAGAACACGCTGGCTCCCGAGGATGTCGACTCCGCCGATTACGACGCCATCTACTTCACCGGCGGCCACGCGGTCATGTACGACTTCCCCGACAGCGAGGGTCTCCAGCGCATCACGCGCGAGATCTTCGAGCGCGGTGGCATCGTCTCCTCCGTCTGTCACGGTTACTGCGGTCTGCTCAACACCCGTCTCTCCGACGGGTCCTACCTCATCGCCGGCCGCAAGATGACCGGCTTCGCCTGGCAGGAGGAGGTCCTCGCCCGGGTCGACAAGCTCGTGCCGTACAACGCCGAGGAGGAGGCCAAGAAGCGCGGCGCGCTCTATGAGAAGGCCAAGCTCCCGTTCGTCTCGTACGCGGTCGTTGACGGCTGCCTCGTCACCGGCCAGAACCCGGGGTCGGCCAAGGAGACGGCCCAGAAGGTCGCCGACCTCCTCTGACTCGCAGCGTCAGTGCGCGGGGCAGGGGCGCTGCCGTCTACAGTTGTCCCGTGCGTTTCGGCGTACGTTCCCCGGTTGGTCTGCCGGCAGGGCCCGCCTGACTTTGAATCAGGACTAGCGACGTAGGTTCGACTCCTACCCGGGGAGCAGGTAGTCACTCCTGATGCTCCTCGCCCGACAGGTGTCCGGGCGCGTCAGCTGACTTCGTCCGCAGGCTCGATCTCGCCGGGGCGCCAGGTCTTGTCGAACCACGCCTCCAGAGGTCCGTAGAGGCGCAGCATGGCGAACCACGACTTGCCCGGCACGGTCTGGATCCAGTTCGCCTTGCGGCCATCGGGCGCCGTCGGTCCGAACCACAGATCGACGCTGCCGTCGTCGTTCGTCGCGACGGTGTTCGACAGGCTCATCAGGGCCGGGTACGGGTTGTCGGTCTCCAGCAGCGAGCGGGTCTGGGTGTCGTAGAGGTCGACGGACCAGAAGTTCTTCGCAGGGATGCCTGCGGGCAGGGTGAGCCGGTAGGTCCGGCCGCCGTCGAGCCAGGCGCCCGTCGAGTCCATCGCGGTGTAGGCGTACGCCGATCCCGCGCCCACCTGGGCGTGCGCCATCGCCGGCGTGATCACGGTCGCGAAGTAGTGGAACTGGGCGCGGGCGTCCAGCAGCCGGGCGTGGTTGCGCTCGAACTCGTAGCTGCCGCCGACGAACGCGGCCAGCCAGTTGCTGCCGGGGTAGTAGTACGCGTCGGGGTCGCGTGGCTTGTAGACCAGTGCCCGGGCGATCGCGGCCGCCAGAGGAGCGGCCTGGGTGAGAATCCGGCGCATCCGCTCGTCGGGCTCGAACGGTTGACCGTGCACGATCCCGATCGAGGCGCACTGACCCGCGCGCTCCGGATCCAGCGCGTCGGCCGGCTCCTCCTGCACGAGCGTGTCGATCTCCTCGAAGAACGAGAAGTCGTTCGCGTGGATGGTGTTCTGGGTCAGATCGGCCATGTTCAGGTAGGTCATCGCAGGCGGGTCGTCGGCCTGCGCGAGCGGATAGACCCGAACCTTCTTGATGTCGGGAACGCCGCCGAGAGCGCGGACGACCAGCCAGTTCGAGTACGTCGGCGTGCGGAAGACGTAATAACCGTCCGGCTCCTCGCCGTCGTATCCCGGAGGGAGGAAGAGGTACTTGCCGCCCGCTCCCTTGTCGGGCCCGGCGATGCCGAGGTCAGCGACGTAGCGGAACCAGAAGTCGTCGAGCACGCACAGGGAGTTCGGCGGGTTCTCGACGACCAGCGGGCCGTCGCGCAGGTCGAGGAACATCGAGCCGTACGTCGTCTCGGTGTTCGGCGTCAGGAAGAAGGAGCCCGAGTTCGCGCGAGGGTCGGTGAAGCCGAGCATGGTGTTGCCGTCGAGGCCGACGCTGCGGAACCCGCTGCGCATCGCCACGAGGGAGGCACCTGGGATGGTGTTGAGGTAGACCTCGATCGCCCGGGTGAGATCGAGCAGGTCGTAGATCGTGTCGACAGACCCCGGAAGTGGCACCCCGTCGAAGAACTTGATGTCGCCCAGCGGTGAGGGCACCACGTCGGGCACCGCGATGTTCCGCCGCGCGATCTCCAGCATGCTCTCGTCGCCCACTGTTCCACCTCTCACCTCGGTCTGTCCGGTCCCGCGACGAGCCTGCGTGGCCCCCGAGTCGACGCGCCTCACCCGTTCCGGACCATGTGATTCCGGAGTGCGACTCATGCGGGGTGACGGCGGAGGAAGAAGCGGAGGATGTCGTTGAACGCCTCCGGGTCCTCGAGGTTGCTGACGTGGCCGCAGCCGGGGATGACGGCGAGGTCCGCTCCCGGGATGAGGCGCTGGAAGTCGTGGGCGACGGACAGGGGCGAGCGGGCGTCCAGAGCGCCCCAGATGAGCTGGGTGGGCACCTGGATGGTCCCGAGCACGTCGGTCAGATCGGCGTGGGCCATCGCGGTCAGGGCGGTCAGCATGCTGTGGCGGCGTACGTCGGCTGCCATCGCCTCCAGCAGGGGCACGTACTTCGCCGGCGGAGGGCCGGCGAAGAGGCCGGGGAGGGTCGGGTCGAAGCTGTCTGCCGGCTGGTCGATCAGGCCCGCGAGGCGGGCGTCGGCTTCGACCGGTCCGAGCGAACCACGCCACCCGGCATAGCCGTCCGCCAGGACAAGACTGCGGACGACATCGGGATGGCGTCGGTGCAGCTCGAGGATGACGGTCACTCCCCAGGAGAGCCCCACGAGCGTGCACGGAGCGACGTCGAGAGCGCGGAGAAGCCCGGCCAGGGAGTCGGCGTAGTCGCTGAGTGCGAAACCCTCCGGCACGTCGCCGGAGCCACCGGCACCCGGTTCGTCCCAGGCAATGACGGTGAACTCGTCCGAGAGAGCGTCGAGCTGTGGGCTCCAGGCGCGGCCGTCCTCGGCGCCGCCGTGGACGAACACGACCGCAGGACCGCTCCCGGCCCGCCGGAAGGCGATGCGCAACCCGTCGACCTCGACGACATCCATGAACCGACGGTAGCGCGCTCGGCGATGTCGCCGGCGGCACTCGAAACCCGGGTACAGGTAGGGGATCCCCCGATGTCCTCGCCGCTCAGGGATTCGTAGCGTCGGGACCATGACCACTCTCGCGAGCCAGAAGGGGCCGGTGGCGCCCGCGGCGCGGGCCGCAAGCCCTGCCGTCATCGCTGTCGCGGTGCTGATGGCATTGGGCTGTCTGGCGTTCGCTGCTGCGAACGTGACCTTCGAGCTCACCGATCGCTTCGCCGAGGGCCGCTACGCCGAGTACGCCACTGGCCTCTCGGTCATGAACTGGACCGTCGCGGGCCTGAAGGTGCTGGGCGCCGCGGTGGCGCTGTTGTCGGTGGCCGCACGCCCGGCCCGGTTCGTGACGCCATGGGCCATGTCGGTGCTCCTCTGGGGTGCGTTCGCGACGCTCGCGCTCGACGCCGTCGGCAGCACGGCGGAAGCGGGCGCGATCCTCGTCGGCGCGAGCGGCGATCCCGCCGACCTCGGCACGCGTTCTGTGGCGTACCTCCTCGGATCGGTCGTCTCGGCCGCCGGATTCGGGGTGCTCGCCGTGTCCTACCTGCGGCGGTACGCCGTCTCGAAGGTCACCATTGTCCTGGGTGTGCTCGGCGGCCCGGTCCTTCTCGGGCTGCTGTTCCTGGGCCTTCCCGGACTGCTCGTCGTCCTCGGGGTCATGCCGCCCAGCTGACCCCGGGGTTCGTCATTGATGGCCACGCGCCGTTCATCTTCGTGTAAGGTCACCGGGCTTCCTGCATACGCCCGCGTGTCGCGTTGCTGATTGCGGGGACGCGCAGGGTGGTATGGATACTGGCCTGTATCAAGGTCGTGGGGGAGCAGGGTGTAAAGTCGCCCAAACTAATCGACAAACACTTGGAGGAAGCGTGGGCATGGGACCGGTCATCGGTTACGTACCTGGCGTGTTCGATCTCTTCCACATCGGTCACCTCAACATGCTGCGCCAGGCGCGAGAGCGCTGCGACACGTTGATCGCGGGTGTGGTCTCCGACGAGGTCTGCGAGACGACCAAGGGGATCATCCCGACCGTCCCGCTCGTCGAGAGGCTCGAGATCGTCGAGGCGATCGGGATCGTGGACGCGGTCTACGCCGAGCGCACCACCGACAAGGTCGACTCCTGGCGCGAGGTCGGGTTCACCCACCTCTTCAAGGGCGATGACTGGAAGGGCACCGAGAAGGGCGACGCGCTCGAGAAGAAGATGGCGTCGGTCGGTGTCGAGGTCGTCTACTTCCCCTACACGCTCCAGACCAGCAGCACCGCTCTGCGGAAGGCCATCGCGCGAGAGGATGCCCAGGTCTCGTGACCGGCAGTGCCCCCACTCCTGGCGGACAGTTCGAGATCTCCGACGAAGGGGTCCTCGTCCGGGACTCCTCGACGCCGGTCCTGATCCTCTCCGTCGACGGCCAGTACGTCTGGTCCCTCACGCCCGAGCGCGACGGCCACCCGGTCGACGGGGGCACCATGGTGCCGTGGCCGACCGTGCTCACCCGGTTCCTGGACGGCACCGCGACGATCACCATCGCCGACTACGAGGGCGAGGTCCTCTTCGAGGACAAGGTCGTCCTCGGCTCCGGTGAGGGCACCATCTCGATCGTCGACGGCAGCGGCAACCCGCTCAGCGTCGACAAGGTCGGCCACCTGACCCGCTCCTTCGAGGCCACCGACGAAAGCATCCGCGCGGAGATCCTCGACGGCACCCAGCGTGTCCTCGCCGACCTCCGCGACGTGGTCGGCGTCGAGGCCTACCTCAACTACGGCGCGCTCCTCGGCGCGATCCGCGAGGGCCGGATGCTCGGCCACGACTCCGACACCGACGTCTGCTACCTCTCCAAGCACACCGTTCCCGCCGAGATCATCTCCGAGTCGTACGCCATCGAGCGCACCATGCGCGAGCGCGGCTGGAGCGTCCTGCGGATGTCCGGCGGCGACATCAAGGTGCTGCACCAGGTCTCGGACGGCCGCAAGGTGCACATCGACATCTTCGTGGCGTTCTACGTCCCCGACAAGGACGGCGAGCCGGTCTTCTACCAGCTCGGCAACCGCTCCGGAAGGCTGCGCCGCGAGGCGATCCTGCCGGTCTCGACGATCAACCTGCACGGCTACGACTTCCCGGCTCCCGCCGAGCCCGAGGAGATGCTGGCCTTCATCTACGGTCCGAAGTGGCGCACCCCGGATCCGTCGTTCAAGTACGCCGACCCGCCCGCCGGCGTACGCCGTCTGGACGGCTGGCTGCGTGGCTTCCGCACCGACATGGGGCACTGGACCGAGTTCCACAACACCCACGGGAGCGAGCTCGAGAGCAAGCAGTCGGCCTTCGGCGCGTGGGTCCAGCGGCAGCTGCCTGAGGACGCGAAGGTGGTCGACATCGGCGCCGGCGCGATCGGGCGTGACGCTCGCTTCTTCGCCCGCAAGGGACACCAGGTGCACTCGGTGGACTTCTCCCGCGCCGCGGTGGCCGCCGTACGGCGCCGGGCCGAGCGCCACAAGCTCCCCCTGGTCTCCGAGCAGCTCATCCTCGGCGAGCTCCGTTCGACGCTGACGCTGGGTGCGCGACTGGCCCGCGACCCGCACCATCTCTATGCCCGAGACCTGATCGGCTGCCTCGACGGCGCGGCCCGGAGCCAGCTCTGGACCCTGGCGAAGATGGCACTGAGGCCCAGCGGCGGCAAGCTCTACCTCGAGTTCGCGGTCACCGGTGAGAACCTTCCCGAGCCGCAGCCCGAAGGCCTCGTACGCCGCGTCGACCCCGCCCTCGTCCAGGCCGAGATCGAGGCAGCCGGCGGCGTGGTCGAGCACCTCGGGATCAACGAAGGCCAGGACATGCTCGGCAACCCGTTGCCGGGCGTCGCGCGTCTCCGCGCCTCGTGGCCGTCCCTCAACCGTGCAGAAGGAAACTGACATGTCCGACGATTCCGGCATCAAGAACATCGCTCGCGGTGCCCGCGACGCCGCCCGTACGCGTGCCTCGCTGGTGCGCCGCATCGAGGCGCTCGAGGCCGAGGTGCAGGAGCAGCGTCAGCTCAACCGGCGCGTCGCCGAGCTGACCGACGTGGTCGCCGAGCTGCTCATCCCGCTGCAGGACGCCGACAAGGAGAAGGTGGAGCAGGTCCTCGCGGCCTACCGCGCACGGATCTGACCCCTCTGGTCTGATCACCCCAGCGCGTCGAGCGCCTGCCTGAGATCTGCGAGCCGCGTTCCGAGGCGGCGGCGGGCATCGCCGCCGATGCCGATGTCACCGACGGCGTCGAGATCGGCCACGGCCTCCTCCACCCCGGCGAGTCGGGACCGGAGGTCGGTGACGACGTCGACGTCGACCCGGCCGGGCTGAGCGGCTCGCTCGTCCAGGGACCGGCGCAGCAGGTCGGCCTGGGCGCTGAGCTTGCGGCTGGCGTGCCACAGGTCGACGAAGACCTGCACCTTCGCCCGCAGCAGCCACGGGTCGAACGGCTTGGCGAGGAAGTCGGCGGCGCCGGTCGCGTAGCCGCGATAGGCCAGGTGGGTGTCGAAGTCGTTGGCGGTCAGGAAGATGATCGGGACGTCCTTGGTGCGCTCGCGCGCCTTGATGCGGGTGGCCGTCTCGAAGCCGTCCATCCCCGGCATCTGCGCGTCGAGCAGGATCAGCGCGAAGTCGTCATGGAGCAGGGCGCGGAGTGCGTCCTCGCCGGACCCCGCACGGACGAGGGTCTGGTCGAGCGAGCCGAGGATGGCCTCGAGCGCGACCAGGTTGGCGGCATGGTCGTCGACGAGCAGGATCTTCGCGGTCCCCTGGCGCTCGCTCATGACAACCACAACCGGAACAGCGAGAGCAGGTCGGCGACGTCGACCGGTTTGGTGATGTACTCCGAGGCGCCGGCGGCGAGGCTGTCCTCGCGGTCACCGGTCATCGCCTTCGCGGTCAGCGCGATCATCGGCAGGCTCTTGAACTGCGGGATGTCGCGGATCAGGCGCATCGCGGTCAGGCCGTCCATGCCCGGCATCATGATGTCCATCAGCACCAGGTCGACACCCGGCTCCCGCTGGAGCGCCTCGATCCCGGCCTCTCCGGACTCGGCATAGATGACGTCGATGCCGTGCTGTTCGAGCGCGCTGGTGAGCGCGAAGACGTTGCGTACGTCGTCGTCGACGATCAGGATCCTGCGACCCACGAACTGGCCGTTCGGGTCGGCCGGCTCGGGGACGTACGTCCTGGGGGGCTGCGCCCCTGGACGGCCCAGCAGCACGCTCACGTCGTCGATCGCCTCCTCGGTGGTTGCCGGCGTCTTGAGGGTCATCGCCTGGGCGTACCTGTCCAGGCGGCTCTGCTGGGCCTTGGTCACCTCGCCGACCCGGCTCAGCACGACGGGGATGTTCTTGGTGCGCTTGTGGGTGCGCATCCAGCGGAGCACGTCGAAGCCACCGTCCGCCAGCGGAAGGTCCAGGACCACGCAGTCGACGTCGCGATCGGCCAGGACCGCCTGAGCCTCCTCGGGCGATGTGCCGAAGACCGTCTCGACCTCGTCGACCGAGCCGAACAGGGCCTCCACGACGGCGCTGGTGCCGGGGCCGGACTCGTCGCCGCCGCCGCTGAGGACCAACAGGACCTGGTCGGCTCTCCTGTCGATGGCACTCTGCTCGTCGACAGCGGGCGCCGGTGGCTGCGCCTCGATCGTCCCGGAGCTGATCCTGGGGACGTACAGCGTGAAGGAGCTGCCGTGTCCGGGGTCGCTCTTGACCTGGATCTCGCCGCCGATGAGGTGGGCGACCTCGCGGCTGATCGAGAGGCCGAGGCCGGTGCCGCCGAACTTGCGGCTGATCGTGCCGTCGGCCTGCTGGAACGCCTCGAAGATGACCTTCAGCTTCTCCGGCGGGATGCCGATGCCGGTGTCGACCACCGAGAACGCCAGCACCGCGTCGGCCTGCTGCAGGCCGGGTGTGGAGAAGCGCTCGCCGGAGGCGTTGCGGATCAGCAGCCGGACGCCCCCGCCGTCGGTGAATTTCACCGCGTTGGAGAGCAGGTTGCGCAGCACCTGCTGCAGCCGATGCTGGTCCGAACGCAGCACGCGGGGCACGTCGGGGTCGACGCTGACGATGAAGTCGAGGTCCTTCTCGGCGGTCAGCGGCCGGAAGGTCGCCTCGACGTACTCGACCACCGAGGTCACCGCGACGTCGGTGACGTGGACGTCCATCTTGCCCGCCTCGACCTTGGACAGGTCGAGGATGTCGTTGATCAGCTGGAGGAGATCGGTGCCGGCACCGTGGATGGTGCGGGAGTACTCCACCTGGCGGGAGTTGAGGTTGCCGTCGACGTTGTCGGAGAGCAGCCGCGCCAGGATGAGCAGCGAGTTCAGCGGCGTACGCAGCTCGTGAGACATGTTGGCCAGGAACTCGGACTTGTAGCGAGACGAGAGGGCGAGCTGCTCGGCGCGCTCCTCCAGGCCGCGCCGGGCATCCTCGATCTCGAGGTTCTTGATCTCGATCGCCTGGTTCTGGTCGGCGAGCTGGCGCGCCTTCTCCTCGAGGGCCGCGTTGGTCTGCTGCAGCTCCACCTGCTGCCGCTCGCCCTCGTCCTGCTTGTCCTGCAGCTCGGCGGCGAGGCGCTGCGACTCGACCAGCAGCTCCTCGGTGCGGGAGCTGGCCATGATCGCGTTGAGCGAGACCCCGATCGACTCCGCGAGCTGCTCGAGGAACTGCATGTGGACGGCGCTGAAGGGCCGGAACGAGGCCAGCTCGACGACACCGATCACCTTCTCCTCGAACGCCACCGGGAGCACCACGATCGAGGTCGGTGCCGCCGACCCGTGGCCCGAGGAGATCCGCAGGAAGTCGGCCGGCACGTCGCGGACGATGATCGGCTGGCGGTCGTAGGCCGCCTGCCCGACCAGGCCCTCGCCGACGGCGAAGACGTCGGGGACGTCGGCGCTCGGCTGGTAGCCGTAGGAGGCGATCCGGCGCAGGACCTTCGGTCCGACGTGCTCGGAAGACTGGTCGGTGAGGAAGATCGAGCCCTGTTGCGCCCCGACGAGCGGGGTGAGCTCGGAGACGATCAGCCGGGCGACCTCGAGCAGGTCGCGCCCACCCTGCATGTGGCCGGTGAACCGGGCCAGGTTGGTCTTGAGCCAGTCCTGGTCCTCGTTGGCCCTGGTGGTCTCCCGCAGCGAGTCGATCATCTCGTTGAGGTTGTCCTTCAGGTCGGCCACCTCACCGGCGGCCCCGACGGTGATCTGCCGGCTCAGGTCGCCCTGGGTGACGGCCGCGGAGACCTCGGCGATCGCGCGGAGCTGGGTGGTCAGCGTGCTCGCGAGCTGGTTGACGTTCTCGGTGAGCCCGCGCCAGGTGCCGGAGACGTCGGCGACCTCGGCCTGGCCACCGAGCTTGCCCTCGGTGCCGACCTCGCGGGCCACGCGGGTGACCTCGTCGGCGAAGGAGGAGAGCTGGTCGACCATGGTGTTGACCGTGGACTTGAGCTCGAGGATCTCGCCGCGGGCGTCGACGGTGATCTTCTGGGTCAGGTCACCGCGGGCCACGGCGGTGGTGACCTGGGCGATGTTGCGGACCTGGGAGGTCAGGTTGGAGGCCATCGAGTTGACCGAGTCGGTGAGGTCCTTCCAGGTGCCGGCCACGCCGCGTACGTGGGCCTGACCGCCCAGCGATCCCTCGGTGCCGACCTCGCGGGCCACACGGGTGACCTCGTCCGCGAACGTACGCAGCGTGTCGACCATCGCGTTGAGGGTGCCGGCCAGGGCGGCGACCTCGCCGCGGGCCTCGATGGAGATCTTCTGTGACAGGTCGCCCTGCGAGACCGCCTTGGAGACTTGGGCGATGCTGCGGACCTGGTTGGTCAGGTTGGAAGCCATCGAGTTCACCGAGACGGTCAGGTCGCGCCAGGTACCGGCGACACCCGGCACCTGGGCCTGACCACCGAGCGCGCCCTCGGTGCCGACCTCGCGGGCGACGCGGGTGACCTCGTCGGCGAACGAGCCGAGCTGGTCGACCATGGTGTTGATGGTGGACTTGAGCTCGAGGATCTCGCCGCGGGCGTCGACGGTGATCTTCTGGGTCAGGTCGCCGCGGGCGACGGCGGTGGTGACCTGGGCGATGTTGCGGACCTGGGAGGTCAGGTTGGAGGCCATCGAGTTGACCGAGTCGGTGAGGTCTTTCCAGGTGCCGGAGACGTCGTGCACGTCGGCCTGGCCGCCGAGCTTGCCCTCGGTGCCCACCTCGCGCGCGACGCGGGTGACCTCGGCCGCGAAGGAGGAGAGCTGGTCGACCATGGTGTTGATGGTCGACTTGAGCTCGAGGATCTCGCCGCGGGCGTCGACGGTGATCTGCCGGCTCAGGTCGCCACGGGCCACCGCTGTCGTCACCTGGGCGATGTTGCGGACCTGGGCGGTCAGCGTGCCGGCCATGAAGTTCACCGAGTCGGTCAGGTCGCGCCAGGTGCCGGAGACGCCGGGCACCGCGGCCTGGCCGCCGAGCTGACCCTCGCCACCGACCTCGCGGGCGACGCGGGTGACCTCGTCGGCGAAGGCGGAGAGCTGGTCGACCATGGTGTTGACGGTGGTCTTGAGCTCGGCGAGCTCGCCGCGTACGTCGACGGTGATCTTCTGGGACAGGTCGCCGCCGGCCACGGCGGTGGTGACCTGGGCGATGTTGCGGACCTGGTTGGTCAGGTTGGTCGCCATGGAGTTGACGGAGTCGGTGAGGTCCTTCCAGCGACCGCCGACGCCGGGAACCTCGGCCTGGCCGCCCAGCATGCCCTCGGTGCCGACCTCGCGGGCGACGCGGGTGACCTCGTCGGCGAAGGCGGAGAGCTGGTCGACCATGGTGTTGACGGTGGTCTTGAGCTCGTAGAGCTCGCCGCGTACGTCGACGGTGATCTTCTGGGACAGGTCGCCGCCGGCCACCGCGGTGGTGACCTGGGCGATGTCGCGGACCTGGTTGGTCAGGTTGCTCGCCATCGAGTTCACCGAGTCGGTGAGGTCCTTCCACCGGCCGGCCACGCCGGGCACCTCGGCCTGGCCGCCGAGGCGGCCCTCGGTGCCGACCTCGCGGGCGACACGGGTGACCTCGTCGGCGAAGGTCTGCAGGGTGGCGGTCATCGAGTTGAGCGTCTCGGCGAGCTCGGCGACCTCACCGCGCGCGGTAACCGTGATCTGCTGCGACAGGTCGCCGCGGGCGACGGCCTTGGCGACCGAGGAGATCCCGCGCACCTGGGAGGTCAGGTTGGACGCCATGGTGTTGACCGAGTCGGTCAGGTCGCGCCAGGTGCCGGAGACGCCGCGTACGTCGGCCTGGCCACCGAGGCGGCCCTCGGTGCCGACCTCGCGGGCGACACGGGTGACCTCGGCGGCGAACGAGGACAGCTGGCCGACCATCCGGTCGACGGTGTCCTTGAGCTGCGCCATCTCGCCGGAGACCTCGATGGTGACCGTACGCGACAGGTCGCCGTTGGCGACGGCGGTGGTGACCTCGGCGATGTCGCGGACCTGGGCGGTCAGCCGCGAGGACATCGTGTTGACGGCATCGATGAGGTCGCGCCAGGTGCCGGTGGCGTTCCGCACCCGCGCACGGCCACCGAGCTTGCCCTCGGTGCCGACCTCGCGGGTGACCCGGGCGATCTCCTCGGTGATCGTGGCGAGCTGGGCGACCAGGCCGTTCACGCTCTTGGCGACCAGCAGCGGATCGCCCTTGAGGGCGCGGCTGCCGTGGCGTACGTCCATCGTCTGGGTGAGGTCGCCCGCGGAGACCGCCGCGACGACCCGGGCGACGTCGGCGGTGGGGCGTGCCAGGTCGGCGACCAGCTTGTTGGCGTCCTCGACGGCGCCGGCCCAGGCGCCCCCGCCGATGCTCGGCCGGAGCCGCTCGTCGTGGTGGCCGTCGCGGCCTGCCTCGCGGCGTACGCGCGCGATCTCGCCGGTCAGGTGGTTCAGCCGTTCGGCGATCTCGTTGTGGATGGAGGCCAGGTCGCCGAGGGGCCCGTCGACCGGCTCCAACCGGCCGGTGAAGACGCCGTCGCGCATCGCGGCCATCGCGTCCTTGAGCTGGCGCAGCGTGACCTGATCGACCGTCACCTGCTCGGGCAGCGTGGTCGACTTCGATGAGTCCACCGATGAGGACATCCCTGCCTCCTCTCGCGCTGAGACACGCGTCTGCTGAAGTGTCGCACTCCTCGGCTCACCGTGGCCGACAAATGATCGTTCACCACCGATTCTGGTAATTCCTTGACCTACCTGCCGGTACCTTGCCGTGATCAGTGCCATACCAGCGCCAAACGGGTGCAGAATCGGCGGTGGTCATGAGCACCGGAGCCAAGACACTCTCTCGAACCTTCGAGCCGGCACCGACGTCGGTCTCCGAAGCGCGCCGTTTCGCGCGCGATGTGCTTGCCGACTGGGGCCTCGACGAGCTCCTCGACGACGTCGTCCTGCTGACCAGCGAGCTGGTGACCAACGCGGTGACCCACGCCGGCACGCCCATGACCGTGGCGGTCGTACGCGAGGAGGACCGGCTCCGCATCGACGTCTTCGACCAGCACCCGACCCGGGTGCTCCCGGTCGGTGCGAACGCCCGGCCCGGGGCCGGCGAGCACGGCCGCGGGCTGCTGATCACCTCGGCGCTGTCGACGGCGTGGGGGGTGGAGTACCGCCGGGACCACAAGCGGGTGTGGGCGGCGTTCGCGCTGGTGGAGACGACCCTCGACGTCGAGGCGCCCAACGGGGGAGTCCCGGAGGGCAAGGACGTACGCCGTCGGGAGAGCGTGGCCACGCCCGGCCGGGATCCGCTGGGGCTGAGCGGGCTGGCCCTCAACCAGCTCGCGCTCGCGGACATCCTCGACCTCGTCGTGGAGCAGACCCGGGAGCGATTCGACGCCGATGCGGCGTACCTCCTGCTCGAGGACGAGATGGAGGACCAGTTCGTGGTGGCCGCGACGAGCGGGGCTGCGACGCCGATCAAGGGGCGCAGCGTGCGCCGTGGCGCGGGCGGCGCGCCGAGCCTCAGGGCCTCGTACCGTCCGCTGGCGATCAGCGACCTGCGGGCAACGCCGGTCGAGCTGCTCCGAGAGCTGGAGCTGGGCTCGCTGGTCACCGCACCGGTGGCCTTCGAGGGCCGGGTGATCGGCACCTTGGCGGTCGCGAAGAAGGAGGCGAGCAGCTTCGCGACCGAGGACGGCGCCGAGCTGCAGCGGGTCGCGGACTGGGCCGCGCCGAGCGTCGACCGGGCGTCCACGCGGGCTGCCGACAGCGAGCGCCGCGCCTGGCTGACGTTCCAGAGCGAGGCCAGCGTGATGCTGGCCGCGTCGCTGGACCTGGAGGCGACGACCGCGATGACCGGACAGATCGTGGTGCCGCGGCTGGCGACGTGGTGCGGCATCTACCTCAACGACGCCCGTGACCATCCTCGGCTCCAGTTCGCCTGGCACGCCGACGAGCACCAGCTCGACGCGGTGCGAGACGCCTTGGAGGACGCGGAGCCGGAAGACCCCGAGGCTCCGGCCGAGCCCGATGTCGAGGGTGAGATCGCGATCCTTCCGCTGGAGGCACGCAACCGGATCATCGGCTGGCTCACCCTCGGGCGGCCGGCCGGTGAGCCGCTGCGGCGCGAGCGCCTGATGGTGGCCGAGGCGGTGGCCCGCCGGGCGGCGCTGGCCATCGACAACGCCCGCGCCCACACCGAGCTCCAGGAGATCGGCCGGTCCCTGCAGCGCAGCCTGCTGCCGGCCGTCCTGCCGGAGATCCCGGGCGTCGACATCGGGGTCGGCTACGAGCCGACCGGCGAGTTCAACGAAGCCGGCGGCGACTTCTACGACATCTTCGCGCTCGGCGCCGGGCGTTGGGGCTTCATGGTGGGCGACGTGTGCGGCGTCGGGCCGGAGGCGGCCGCCGTCGCCGGGATGTCGCGGCACACCGTGCGCGCGCTGATGCGGGCCGGCATCCCGATCGCCCCGACCCTGGAGCGGCTCAACGCCGCGATCGGCGACGAGGGCCTGCGGGGCCGGTTCATCACGCTCGTGTGCGGCACCCTCGAGGTCACCGCCGCCTCCCGCTTCCGGGTGCGGCTCGTCTGTGCGGGCCACCCTCCGCCGTTCCTGGTCACCCGTGCCCGGCCTGGTGTTCCCGCCCGTCGGGTCGGCCGGTCGCAGGCGCTGCTCGGGGTGCTCGACGCGGTCGACTACATCGAGGAGGAGGTGACGGTGGAGCGCGGCGACCGGCTCGTCGTCGTCACCGACGGTGTCCTCGAGCGGCGTGCCGGGGACGCGATGTTCGAGGAGGCCGGGGTCGAGGCCGTCCTCGCGACGGGCATCGACCTACGCGCCCAGGCCGTCGCCGATCGGCTGCTGCGGGCGGTCGCCGACTTCTCCGGCGCGCCGCCCTCCGACGACATGGCCGTCCTCGTCCTCGACCTGGGCAAGGGTGCCGCTTCCTAGGGCGTGCTGAACTCCTCGTGGCCGAGCACCGCGAGCAGCCGGATCTTCTCCTCCGCCTCGCTGCCGGGCACCGGCGTCAGCACCAGCAGCGCCTGGCCCTGATCCTGGGCGGACAGCACCTGGCAGTCGACGTCGATGCGCCCGACCTGTGGGTGCAGCAGAGTCTTGTGGTCCTCGAACCGGTGGGTGACCTCGTGCCGCTCCCACAGCTCGCGGAACTCCTCGGACCTGGGGAGCAGAAGGCGTACGAGCTCGCCGGCGCGGGACTTCTCGCCGAGTGCTCCGTAGGCCATCCGCAGGCTCGCCACGAGACCGCGGCCGTGCGTCTCGTGGTAGTCCGGCGGGTAGACGCCCCGCGTCGAGGGGTCGGTGAACCAGCGGTAGGCCTCGCAGCGGTCCCAGCCGGTCAGCGCCACCCGGTCCCCGAAGATCGTGGTCGCCAGCCGGTTGGCGACCAGCGTCTCGCCGAGCGCGGACATGATCATCGCCGGAGTGTCCTCGAGCCGGTCCAGCACGCGGAGCAGCGCCGGGGCGACGTGGCCGTCCTCGAACGTACGCCGCGGGGCGTTGTGTCCGGCCAGCCGGTAGAGGTGGTCGCGCTCGTCGACGGTCAGGCGCAGCGCCCGGGCGAGCGCGGAAAGCATCTGCTCGGAGGGCTGCGGACCGCGCTGCTGCTCGAGGCGTACGTAGTAGTCGGTCGACATCCCGGTCAGCGCGGCGACCTCCTCGCGGCGCAGGCCCGGCGTGCGCCGGCGCGGTCCGGCGACCAGGCCGACGTCCTGAGGGCGGAGCGCCTCACGGCGGCGTCGGAGGAAGTCGGCGAGGGAGGCGCGGTCCATGGCATCCATGATGCGGGGTGGGATCGTACGCAGCCAGGGACCGCCGATCCCACGATCACCAGGTCTCTCCCGCAGACGGAGCCGCCGCCGCAGGGTGGAGGCATGAACATCACCGGAAACACCATCTTCATCCCCGGCGCGACCTCCGGGATCGGCCTCGCTCTCGCCCTGCGCCTCAAGGAGCGCGGCAACACCGTCATCATCGGCGGCAGGCGTACGTCGCTGCTCTCCGAGCTGGCCCAGGTGCACGGCTTCGAGACCGTCCGCGTCGACACCGCCGACGCCGCCTCGATCGCGGAGGCGACCGCCGACGTGGTCAGCCGCTTCCCGGACCTGAACGTGCTCGTCGCGATGGCCGGGATCATGCGCCCCGAGGACTGGACCACGCGGGGCTTCCTCGCCGATGCCGAGGAGACCGTGGTGACCAACCTGCTCGGTCCGATCCGGCTCATCGACGCGCTGGTGCCGCAGCTGCGCGAGCGTCCCGGCGCCACGATCCTCACCGTCTCCTCGGGGCTGGCCCACACGCCGCTGCGGTTCACGCCCACCTACAACGCCACGAAGGCGGCGATCCACCAGCTCTCCGAGTCGATCCGGATGCAGTTGGAGCCGATCGGGATCCAGGTCACCGAGCTCGTCCCGCCGGCGGTCCGTACGGCCCTGATGCCGGGCCACGAGAGCTCCGAGCACGCGATGCCGCTCGAGGCGTACATCGACGAGGTGATGGCGCTGCTCGAGGCCGATCCGGAGGCACACGAGGTGCTCGTGGAGCAGGTCAAGCTGCTGCGATTCGCCGAGGTGCGTGGCGACTACGACTCGATCATCGGGATCCTCAACGCGGCCGAGGAACGGGTCCGCTGACCCCGGGTCGACGCTCGGGCGCGGCGGCCTAGACTGACGCAACATGAGCGAGCTCACCGTGATCGTGCTGGCCGCCGGTGGCGGCACCCGGATGAAGTCCAAGACTCCCAAGATGCTCCACCAGATCGCGGGCCGGAGTCTCGTGGGCCATGTCCTGGCCGCCGTCTCGGAGGCCGGGGCGTCCCGTGTCGTCGCGGTCGTGGGACACCAGCGCGAGCTGGTCGAGCCCCACATCGCCGAGATCCTGCCCGAGGCCGTGATCGCGGTCCAGACCGAGCAGCTCGGCACTGCGCACGCCGTACGGGTGGCGGTCGAGGCCGGTGCGGTCTCCGGCGGAACAGTCCTGGTGACGTACGGCGACACGCCCCTGCTGCGCGGCGAGTCGCTGCGTGCGCTGGTGGCCGACCACGAGGCCGCCGGCCGGGCCGCGACGATCCTGAGCGGGATCGTCCCGGAGCCCTTCGGCTATGGCCGGATCCTACGTGGAGACGCAGGGGTCACCGGGATCGTCGAGGAGAAGGATGCGAGCGACGAGGAGCGGGCGATCAACGAGATCAACTCGGGGATCATCGCCTTCGACGGAGGCTTCCTGGCCTCGGTGCTTCCGCGGATCGGAAACGACAACGCGAAGAAGGAGTTCTACCTCACCGACGCGATCGCGCTGGCGGTCTCGGACGGGCTCGGGGTGGACGCGTTCGTCCTCGACGACGTCAGCGAGGCCGAGGGCGCCAACGACCGGGCCCAGCTCGCCGCGCTCGGGAAGATCCTCAACGATCGGATCGTGACCCGGTGGATGAAGGACGGGGTCACCGTGATGGACCCCGCCACGACCTGGATCGACGCCGACGTCGAGCTCGCGCCCGACGTCACCATCCTGCCCGGCACCCAGCTCATCGGTGCCACCCGGATCGACGAGGACGCGGTCGTCGGTCCCGACTGCACGCTGAAGGACACCGAGGTCGGCCACGGCGCCCGGGTGGTGCGTACGCAGGCAGAGCTCGCCGTCGTCGGACCCGGTGCCAACGTCGGGCCGTTCTCCTACCTGCGCCCGGGCACGGTGCTCGGCGAGGAGGGCAAGATCGGCGGCTTCGTCGAGGTCAAGAACTCGACCATCGGGCCCGGCGCCAAAGTGCCGCACCTGTCCTACGTCGGCGACGCGACGATCGGCGAGGGCACCAACATCGGGGCCGGCACGATCTTCGCCAACTACGACGGCGTCAACAAGCACAAGACCCGGATCGGGCGCCACGTGAAGTCGGGGTCGGGTGTGACCTTTGTCGCCCCGGTGGTCGTCGGCGACGGCGCGGCGACCGGTGGCGAGGCCCTCATCCGGGAGGACGTTCCGCCCGGTGCGCTGGCCGTCTCCGCAGGTCAGCAGCGGATCATCGAGGGGTGGGCCCTGACGAAGAGGGCAGGCACGGCGCAGGCGGCCGCGGCCGAGGAGGCACTCGAGTCGGGCGTACCCATCCTCGGTGAACCCTCGGCGACGGGGGAGTGACCCCCGGGGTTGGGTCCGGCAGCGAAGTTGATGGAGAATCCAAGTGCAGTGACCCCGGGGGTAGGAGCCAGCACATGACCAAGCGCACCACCGAGAAGCAGATGATGCTCTTCAGCGGCCGGGCTCACCCGGTCCTCGCCGAGGAGGTCGCCGACCTTCTGGGAACGAAGCTGACACCGACCTCGGCCTACGACTTCGCCAACTCCGAGATCTACGTACGCTACGAGGAGTCGGTGCGCGGCTCGGACGCGTTCGTCATCCAGTCGCACACGGCGCCGATCAACCAGTGGCTCATGGAGCACCTGATCATGGTCGACGCGCTGAAGCGCGCCTCGGCCAAGCGGATCACCGTCGTGATGCCGTTCTGGGGCTACTCCCGCCAGGACAAGAAGCACCGCGGCCGCGAGCCGATCTCAGCCCGTCTGGTCGCCGACATGTTCAAGACCGCGGGTGCCGACCGGATCATCTCCGTCGACCTCCACGCCGACCAGCTCCAGGGCTACTTCGACGGTCCCGTCGACCACCTGATGGCGCTGCCGCTGCTGACCGACTACATCAAGGACAAGTACGGCAACCAGCCGCTCGCCGTCGTCTCTCCCGACGCCGGCCGGATCAAGGTCGCCGAGCGCTGGGCGGCCCGGCTCGGTGGGGCACCGCTGGCGTTCATCCACAAGACCCGCGACATCAACCGGCCCAACGAGACCGTCGCCAACCGCGTCGTGGGTGAGGTCAAGGACCGCATCTGCATCCTCACCGACGACATGATCGACACCGGTGGCACGATCGTGAAGGCCGCGGACGCGCTCATGGCCGACGGTGCCGCCGGCGTGATCATCTGCGCCACCCACGCGATCCTCTCCGACCCCGCCGTCGACCGGCTGAAGAACTCCACCGCCACCGAGGTCGTCATCACCAACACCCTCCCGGTGCCGGAGGAGAAGCAGTTCGACAAGCTCACCACGCTCTCCATCGCCCCCATGCTCGCCCGTGCGATCCGCGAGGTCTTCGAGGACGGCTCGGTGACCTCGATGTTCGACGGCCACGCCTGACGCTGGTCTTTCGTGGCGGGCGACTTCGAGCTGACGACCGACGAGCTCCGGGTCGTCGCCCGCTACGTCGCGGAGGCCGCTACCGAGGTCGTGCCCTTGTTCGAGGCGGCCTGCCCCGACGATCCTCGACCGAGGCTGGCGCTGGATGCGGCCTGGGAGTTCGTCGGTGGTGCCCGGCGTACGAAGCTGCAGCGCGTCACCTCCCTGGACGCCCATCGGGCGGCCAAGGAGGCCCCTTCCGAGGCGGCTCGGCTGGCCGCCCGAAGCGCCGGCGACGCCGCATCGGCCGCCTACCTCCACCCGCTCGCCGATGCCGCCCAGGTCGGCCACATCCTGCGCGCGGCAGCCAGCGTCGCCCGGATCGCGGAGATCTCCGAGCCCGGGGCTGCCGTCGCGTCCCTGGACCGTGCGGTTGATCGTGCGAGCCCTGTGCTGCTCGACGTACTCGCGCGCTATCCCGTCGTGCCAGCCGGCAAAAACCGTGTCGCGGAGCTCATGAGTGTCCTCGACAGGCGACTGCGAGCGTCCGGCTGACGACGGGTCCCGCGCTCACGGTGCGACGAACCGCGCCTCGGCCTCGTCGGAGAGGGCGGCGTCGATCCGCGCCCGGAGCTCCGGAGGCATCTCCGGGAGCTCGTCCACGCGGAACCAGCCGACATCCGCGGACTCGTCGTCCGCGACGTACGCCTCGCCCGAGCGCCACGTGCAGCTGAACGTGAGGTCCATGTAGACCGCACGATCCCCGTTGGGATAGACCATCGGGCTCGTCGCGCCTACCGACGCCAGCCGGTCGACCACGATGTCCACCCCGGTCTCCTCCTTCGCCTCGCGTACTGCTGCCGTCGCCGGCTGTTCGCCGGGGTCGACGATCCCGGTGATCGGTGTCCATCTCAGGTTGTCTGCGCGCTGGACCAGGAGGATCTCGTCGTCTCTGCGTACTACGGCTGTTACGCCGGGGAGCCAGAGCTGCTCTGTTCCTATCTTCTGGCGGAGGGCGACGATGAAGTCTGGGATCGGCATGTTTCTCACGGTAGCTGGGGGTTCTTTCTTGGTTGGGGTGGGCCGCCGACCCGTTCTTGGAGGGTCTTCTCGATCTGGACCGGCGTCAAGGACGCCCTTCGGGCGCCGGCTTCGCCGGCCGCCTT
>NZ_JBEORF010000019.1:0-132781 GCF_040302125.1 Nocardioides sp. NPDC127514
GCGGCGACCGAGAACGAGACCAACACGGTCCGATCGAGCGCAGAGGGGACCGTGTTGGTCTCGACACGCTCGGCCGCAGGCGGCCTCGCGGCTCGACCAGCGGTCGTTCAGCCCGCGACGCCGTAGAGCCGGTCGCCGGCGTCACCGAGGCCGGGGACGATGTAGCCCTTCTCGTTGAGCTTCTCGTCCATCGCGGCGGTGACGACGCGGACGGGTGCGTCGACGCCATCGAGCTCCTTCTCCAGGGCGGCGACGCCCTCCGGAGCGGCGAGAAGCACGACGGCGGTGATGTCGTCGGCGCCGCGCTTGACCAGGAAGTCGATCGCCGCGGCGAGGGTGCCACCGGTGGCGAGCATCGGGTCGACCACGTAGCACTGGCGACCGGAGAGGTCGGCGGGGAGACGCTCGGCGTACGTCGTCGCCTCGAGCGTCTCCTCGTTGCGGACCATGCCGAGGAAGCCGACCTCCGCCGTCGGCAGCAGCCGGATCATCCCGTCGAGCATCCCGAGACCGGCCCGGAGGATGGGAACGATCAGCGGCTGCGGGTCGGTGAGGCGTACGCCTTGGGTCGCAGCGACCGGGGTGACGATGTCGACCGGGGCGACACGCACCCCGCGGGTCGCCTCGTAGGCGAGCAGCGTGACGAGCTCGTCGGCGAGACGACGGAACGTCGACGAGTCGGTCTCTTTGTTGCGCAGGGTGGTGAGCTTGTGGGCGACGAGAGGGTGGTCCACAACGAGGGTCTCCATGGGCTGAACCCTACGATCGCTTCGTCCTAAGGTCATCAATTCCCCCTAGACCCACGGCGGTTTCGGTGTCACTCTGGTCGTGTGTCTGATCAGCTGGAGCAGATCGAGGGTGTTGACTTCGCCGTCGCGATGTATCGCGAGGACGGCGCCTGGGTCGTGCGCGAACTCGCTCACGACCTCCTGACCGATGTCGAGACTCTGACGCACGCGCTCCACCGCTTCCCAGGCGATGGCGGCGCGATCGCGATGGCGGCGATCGACGAGGACTTCTTCGTGATCGTCCGGGTCCACGGCGCAGCGACCAAGGTGCTGCTCTCCGATGTGACCGCGGCCGACGAGTGGGAGCTGGCGGCGTCGGCTCTCGACGTGCTCGGGCTTCCGCTGCCGGAAGAGGTCGAGGACGAGGAGGAGCCCGATCCCGCCGGTGACCTCGGCATCCTCGCCGACTTCGGGATGAGCGCCGTCGAGATGGGCATGCTGCTCGACGACATGTTCGAGGACGACCTCTACCCCGACGAGACGCTCTCCGAGATCGCCCGGGCGATCGGCTGCGGCGAGGCCTTCGACGACGCTGTCGGCCTCATGCCGGCGTGACCCCAGCCAACCGCTGGGAGGCCCCGATGCGGGCCGCTCTCGATGAGGGTCGTGCTGCGCTGGCGACCGGCGACGTACCGATCGGCGCGGTCGTCGTCGACCCGTCCGGCGCGGTGATCGGGAGGGGCCGCAACATACGTGAGGCCGAGGCCGACCCCACCGGACATGCCGAGGTGGTCGCACTGCGCGAGGCCGCCAAGGCGCGCGGCGAGTGGCGTCTGGAGGGCTGCACGCTCGTGGTGACGCTGGAGCCGTGCACGATGTGCGCCGGCGCCGCGGTCCTGGCCAGGGTCGAGCGGATCGTCTTCGGCGCCTTCGACGACAAGGCCGGCGCGGTCGGCTCGCTGTGGGACGTCGTACGCGACCGCCGGCTCAACCACCGGCCCGAGGTCGTCGCCGGGCTGATGGCCGAGGAACAGCGCGCGCTGCTGGAGGACTTCTTCGGATCCCAGCGAGGCGGCCCCGATTTCGGCGAAGACCACCCGAGGTTGTAACTTATTCGGCGGTGACGTGTCCGAGCGGCCGATGGTGCAACACTCGAAATGTTGTGTAGGGAGACCTACCGTGGGTTCAAATCCCACCGTCACCGCCATCCGAAAACCCCTGGGTAACCAGGGGTTTTCTGGTTTCCCAGGGAATCAGAGGTAGCGAGCGGCCACGGTGGCGGCGCGGGCGCCGTAGCCACCGCCGAACATGGCGGCGTGCACGAGCAGCGGGAACAGCTGGTGGAGGCCCTGGCGGTCCTCCCAGCCCTCGGCGAGCGGGGTCGCGTCCTCGTAGGCGGACATCATCCGCTCCAGGTGGGGCAGGCCGAAGAGCGCGAGCATGGCGAGGTCGACCTCACGGTGACCGGCGTACGCCGCGGGGTCGATGAGCCAGGCCTCGCTGCTCCGGTCCCAGAGCACGTTGCCGTTCCAGAGATCGCCGTGGAGCAGGGCCGGCGGCTCCTCCGGGATCAGCGAGGGCAGCTTCCCGACGACCTGCTCGACGCGCTCGGCGCCAGCGGCGTCGATGGCGCCACGGTCGCGCGCGGCCCTGAGATAGGGGAGCAGGCGGCGTACGGCATAGAACTCGGCCCAGGTGTCCGCGGGCTTGTTGGGCATCGGCAGCCGCCCGATGAACCCATCCCGGTCGGCCCCGAAGCCCGACACCGGGGTGCTGTGCAGGCGCGCGAGCGCGCGGCCGAGCTCCTCGGCCGTCTCGGCGTTGGGCCGGCCGGGCTCGATCCAGCGCAGGACGAGGCAGTCGGGCTCGGCGGCCAGGACCTCGGGGACCTTCACGGCCCCCGACTCCTCCAGCCAGCGGAGGCCGCGGGCCTCGGCGGCGACGAAGTCGTCACGTGGCGGGGAGAGAGCCTTCATCAGCACCAGCGAGCCGTCACTGAGCCGGATCTTGGTGGCGGTCGAGATGTCACCGCCCGCGACCGGAGATGTGCTCACCACCGCCGCCCCGAGCAGCTGCTCGGCGCGACGGGCGACCGCGGGCTGACGGGTCACGAACCGGGCCTCGCCGAGGCGACGGATGCAACGATCGCATCACTCGTACGCTCCACCATCGCCAGCACCTCCCGGAATCCCTCGGCACCACCGTAATAGGGATCGGGGACGTCGCCGGGGCCTTCGGGATCGAAATCACGGAACATCCGCAGCCCGCTCTCCGGTGCCTGACCAGCCAGATCGGCCAGATTGTCGGCATCCATCGCGAGCACGAGGTCGTACGTCTCGGGGTCCCCGACCGGCCATTGCCGGGCCCGGTGACGCTCGGGGTCATAGCCCGCCTCGAGCAGCGTCGCAGCCGCCCGGCGGTCCATCTTCTCGCCCGCGTGCCAGCCGCCGGTGCCGGCGGAGACGAGCTCGACGTCATCGAGCCCGGCACCGTCGAGACGGTTCCGCAGCACCACCTCCGCCATCGGAGAACGGCAGATGTTGCCCAGGCAGACGACCGCGATCTTCATGGCCCGAGTTTTACATTTCCGCCAAGAACGCGTGGCGGATGTGGAATCTGGGCCTCACTCGTCGCTCTCCGGCCAGACGCGGTCGACGCCCCAGCCGACGATCGAGATGATGATGCCACCGAGGACCGCCGCCCAGAACCCGTCGACGTGGAAACCCACCCCGGTCGGGCCCAGGACCCACGCGGTCAGGCCGAGCATCGCCGCGTTGATCACCAGCAGGAGCAGGCCCAGGGTGAGCAGGATGAACGGGAACGTGAAGAACGTCACGATCGGCTTGACGAACGACGACACGAGACCGAGCACGAGGGCGACGATCAGCAGCGGGAGCAGCTTCTGCTTGACCTCCTCCATGCCGCTGGTCGGGCCGTCGAAGTAGATCCCGCCGACGAGCCAGGTGGCCACGGCCAGAGCGATGGCGTTGGTGATGAGCCAGGTCACGATGCGCATGTCCGTGAGTGTGTCAGGCTCCGCTGGACGTACGTAAGGGGCGCGCGCGAGGTGTGGCGACTGTGTTACCCCGGGGTCACTGCTCCAGGCGGAGCGCCTTGCAGATGGCGTGGGCGGCGTCGGAGAGGTGCTTCTCCAGGAACTGCTCGGCGTCGTCGATGCGGTCCGCGTCGAGGAGACGGACGAGGGCGGCGTGGTCCTCGGCCTGGTCGTGGGCGTTGCGGCGGATGCGGTCGACCTGGGCGAGCGAGAGCTTGAGCTCGAGCACCAGATGCTCCTGCATCGCGACCAGCCGCGGTGACCCGGTGAGAGCCACCAGCGAGAGATGGAAGGCGAGGTGGCGCTCGTTGAGCTCGCGGTAGGTCGCGCGCTCCGAGTGAACCGCGGAGATGTACGCATCGAGCGACTCGTGCACGGCCCGGCGCGCCTCGGCGGAGGCGCTCCGCCAGTTGCGTACCCCGGCCCCTTCGAGCACCCAGCGGGCGGCGCAGACGTCACGTACCGAGGCGGCCTCGGGGGTGGCGACGGCGACGCCCTTGTTGGGTGCGCGGGTGGCCAGGCCCTCGGCGACCAGGATGGTCAGCGCCTCGCGGACGGTGGAGCGGCCGACGCCCAGCGACTCGGCGAGACCGTGCTCGCGCAGCGGAGTGCCCGACTCGAGCTCGCCCTCGAACACCGCCCGGCGGAGCTCGTCGGCGACGCGGTCGACCGTCGATGCGGGTTCGTCCAGGGTGAGCGACTCGAACATGGACCCATTGTCCTATCTGCGTCGGCTTCCGGTGATGACCGTTCGTGCTCTAACCTAACGGCACAGGATTGTCTGACAATCAGTCAATCAGGCAATCCGACGATCAGACCTGAGAGGGGTACGAGTGAGCACATCGCTGAGCTGGGGCCGTCACTACCTGATGACCGAGCCGACGCACTACCGCATCGACTACGCCATCAACCCGTTCATGGACACCAAGATCCAGCCGGATCCGGTCCGTGCTCGCGCGCAGTGGGACACCCTGAGGGCCACCATCGAGGAGCTCGGCGGCCGCGTCGACGTCATCGCGCCACGCGAGGACAGCCCCGACATGGTCTACGCGATGAACCTCGGCTTCGCGGCCACCCTCGCCGACGGCCGCAGGCACGTGCTCCTCTCCCACATGCGCTTCCCCGAGCGCCGCAACGAGACGAACTCCGCGGTCGAGTGGTTCGCCGCGAACGGCTGGGGGACGGCGTACGTCGGCAAGGACGGGGTCGGACCGACCTTCGAGGCGGGCGACGTCTTCCCGTTCGCCGGCCACCTGGTCGCCGGCACCGGGCCGCGCACCGACGAGATGGCGCTGAAGACGCTGGCGACCGAGATGGGCGTGCGCGTCCTGGGCGTCCGGACGACCCACTCGGGGATGTACCACCTCGACCTGGCCTTCTGCCCGCTCGACGAGCGCCGCGCGATCATCTGCCCGGACGCGCTCGCTCCCGAGTCGGCGCAGGCGCTCGTCGACCTGGTCCCCGAGCCGCTGTTCATCACCGAGGAGGAGGCGCTCAGCACCTTCGCCGCCAACTCGATCGTGATCGGCCGGACCATCGTGATGCCCTCCTGCCCGGACCGCATCCGCCCCGTCCTCGAGGACTGGGGCTTCACGATCCGGATCGTCGAGATGAGCGAGCTCCACCTCGGTGGCGGGTCGGTGCGCTGCGTCACCAACCCGCTCGACATCGTGGTCGGCCGCGACGTTCCCGTGGTTTACGGCGGCGAGGTCATCCCGACCTAGGATCTCACGATATGAGCACCCCACAGCCCCGTCCCAGTGTCGCCGCGATGCCTGCGTACGTCGCGGGCAAGCCGCCGGTCGAGCGGCCCGGTCTGGTGACCTACAAGCTCTCCTCCAACGAGAACCCCTACCCGCCGCTGGACGGCGTGGTGGAGGTCGCGGCCGAGGCGGCGGGACGGGTCAACCGCTACCCCGACGCGGGCAACACGGAGCTGTACGAGGCGCTCGCGACGTCCTACAAGGTGCCGGCCGAGGAGCTCGCTCTCTCGACCGGCGCCGTGGCGCTGATCTTCCAGCTGGTCTCGGCCTACTGCGGTCCCGAGGACGAGGTCGTCTTCGCCTGGCGCAGCTTCGAGGCCTACCCGATCGCGGTGCTCGCGGCCGGAGCGACCGCGGTGAAGGTGCCGGTCACCGGGGACGGTCATCACGACCTGGACGCGATGGCGGCGGCCATCACGCAGCGTACGAAGGTCGTCTTCGTCTGCACGCCCAACAACCCCACCGGCACCTCGGTCACCCAGGCCGAGCTCGACGCCTTCCTCGCGAAGGTGCCCGAGCACGTGCTGGTCGTGGTCGACGAGGCCTACGCCGAGTTCGTACGCATGGACGACGCCGTCGACGGCATCGCCACCTACCGCGCGCGGACCAACGTGGTGGTGCTGCGTACGTTCTCCAAGGCCTACGGGCTGGCCGGCTTCCGGGTCGGCTACGCCTTCGCGCCGGCCCCGATCGCCGCCACCCTGCGGGCGATGGCGCTGCCCTTCGGCGTCAACGTCGTCGCCCAGGCCGCCGGCGTCGCCTCGCTCGAGCGGCAGACCGAGCTGCTGGCGCGCGTCGACGACGTGGTGGCCGAGCGGACCCGGGTGGTCGAGGGCGTCCGCGCCGCCGGCTGGGACATCCCCGACGCGCAGGGCAACTTCGTCTGGTTCGCCTTCGGCTCTCCCGAGCGCTGCGCCGAGTTCGCCGCGGCCGCCGACGAGGTCGGCCTGATGGTCCGTCCCTACCCGCCCGAGGGCGTACGCGTCTCGATCGGTGAGGCCGAGGCCAACACCCGCCTCATCGAGCTCGCGGGTTCGTTCCCGAAGGGCTGAGAGCCGGCCCTGCTCGGCGAAATAGCAGAGGTCCAACAGCGTCGACGCTGCTGGACCTCTGCTGATTGGGTGATGGTGGTGTGCGCCTTTACGGCACCGGGAGCTTCCCGAGGATCGAGGTGAGCAGGTCCGTCAGGACCGGGCCGACGACCGGGAGGCTGTTGACGATGCCGAGCAGGCTGTCGGTGACGCCGGGGAGCTCGGGAACGCCGGGAACTCCAGGGACGCCGGGAACGCCGGGAACGGGGACGTCCGGGATCGGAACATCCGGGACCGGAACGTCCGGGACCGGGACCTCCGGGACAGGAACGTCTGCGGCAGGAACGTCCGCGGCCGGGCTGTCCGGAACGGGAACGTCCGGAGTCTCCGGGATCCCGGGACCTTCCGGTACGTCAGGGACCGGTGTGTCCGGTACGTCCGGGGTGTCGGGGACTTCCGGTACGTCGGGAACGTCGGGGGTCTCCGGAACGTCCGGGGTGCCGGGTACGTCCGGGGTCTCCGGAGTGTCGGGAACGTCCGGGGTCTCCGGGGTGTCGGGTACGTCCGGAGTGTCGGGAACGTCGGGCGTCTCCGGGGTGTCGGGAACGTCCGGCGTCTCCGGGACGTCCGGGGTCTCCGGGGTGTCGGGCACGTCCGGAATCGGAGGGCCCGGAGTGCCGGGGACCGGAGGGTCAGGGATCGGTGGTGGAACGGGGCTGGCCATGGCTGGTGCGGCGACCGTGGCCAGTGCGAGTCCAGCGACGACAGCGGCGATTCGAGTCCGAGAATTCACGAAATCTCCTTAGCTTGCTGTTGGGTCCTGCCCGATGAATCCTGAAGCGATTTGAGTCATAATGTCAAGAACACTCCTGAATTGATCATTTCCTATACCAAAGCCGGTTTGAGTGGCGTAAACTCATCGATTCGCACTTCAACTGGCGTTGAAATCCCAGTCTTGTTACAAGCGAATCGTTTCGGTGTTCATGCCCGACCTGCAGGGATAAGCGGGCGCGATATCGCTTGCGGCGCCTGGTGGATCGGCCTGTTTCCGATGTACCTCCGGGGGTAATAGAGCTGTTCGAACTGGCGAATGGGTAATTTCCCGAGGGCGGAACACGGCATTTAGTCCGGGTGAAATGGGTTTACCAATCGGCGAATTCGGATCCCGTCGATTCGCCGTCGTGCTAAGCCGCATTTCGGGCGCGGCGGCGGTTCGTTACCCCGGTGCAACCTCGATCGGTCAGTCTTGACCCCATGTCGATCAAGGTTGCGCTCGAACATCGGACCACCTACGAGTTCGCGCAGCCGGTGGGGGTCGGTCCGCACGTCGTACGCCTGCGCCCGGCGCCACACACCCGGACCCCGATCGAGGCCTACTCGCTGTCGGTGACGCCGGCGGCGCACTTCATCAACTGGCAGCAGGACCCGTTCGGCAACTGGCTCGCACGGCTGGTCTTCCCGGAGAAGACGGACAAGCTCGAGGTCACCGTGGGGCTGGTCGCCGACATGGTGGTGATCAACCCGTTCGACTTCTTCGTGGAGGAGTACGCCGAGACCTTCCCCTTCGACTACGAGCCGCAGCTGAAGGCCGATCTGGCGCCCTACCTCCGCGACGTGGAGTCGGCGACGGCGGCCGATGCCTGGCGGCAGCAGCTGCCGGCGCTGCCCGAGGATGGCGTCCGCACCGTCGACTTCCTGGCGAGCGTCAACCAGGCGGTCAACTCGGACGTCGCCTACTCGGTGCGGATGGAGCCCGGCGTACAGACTCCCGACGAGACCCTGCGGCTGGGCATCGGCTCGTGCCGCGACTCGGCGTGGCTGCTGGTGTCCCTGCTGCGTCAGTACGGCCTCGCGGCGCGGTTCGTCTCCGGCTATCTGGTGCAGCTGGCCGCCGACCAGGAGTCGCTCGACGGCCCCTCCGGCCCGACCGAGGACTTCACCGACCTGCACGCGTGGTGCGAGGTGTTCGTCCCCGGAGCCGGCTGGATCGGCCTCGACCCGACTTCGGCCCTGTTCGCCGGAGAGGGCCACATCCCGCTCTCTGCGACGCCGCACCCGTCCTCCGCGGCTCCGATCGAGGGCGCCACCGACCCGGTCGAGGTCACCTTCTCCTTCGCCAACGAGGTCACCCGGATCCACGAGGACCCGCGGGTGACGCTGCCCTTCACCGGCCAGGAGTGGGACCGGATCGACGCCCTGGGCGAGGCGGTCGACCAGCGTCTCCAAGCCGCCGGCGTCGAGCTGACCATGGGCGGCGAGCCGACCTTCGTGTCCTTGGACGACCAGAAGAGTGCGCAGTGGAACACCGACGCCGACGGCCCGCACAAGCGCGAGCTCGCCACTGACCTCGCCGAGCGCCTGCGCAAGGTCTACGGCAAGGGCGGGATCGTCCACCGCGGCCAGGGCAAGTGGTACCCCGGCGAGCCCCTCCCGCGCTGGAACATCGACCTGCAGTGGCGTACGGACGGCCAGCCGCTGTGGAGCGACCAGACCCTCTTCGCCGACCCCTGGCCCCCCGCCGAGACGTCAGGTGCGTCGGCCGAGACGTCAGGTACGTCGGCCGAGACGTCACCCGATGACAGCTCGGCCGACCTGAGTGACGCTTCGCCCGACCGGGGTGACGCTTCGGCAGTTGCGCTTCGCATTGCCAGGATTCTGGGGCTCCCCGAGGAGCAGGTGTTTCCGGCGTACGAGGATCCCCTGGCGAAGATCGCCCAGGAGGTGCGTCAGCCCGACGGCCCCAGGCCGGACGACGCCGCGGATCGCGGTGACCTGAACGTCACCGAGCTCGACAAGGAGGTCACCGAGCCGGTCGGCTGGGTGATCCCGATCAACACCAACGACGGGGAGTGGACGAGCCCGCAGTGGCGGTTCCGGCGCGGGCGGCTGGTGCTCGCCCCGGGCACCTCGGCGGTCGGGCTTCGGCTGCCGCTCGACTCGATCTCCTGGCACGACCCTGAGTTCCAGGGTGAACCGTCCTACCTGACCGCGGATGCGCCGCTCGACCCGGAGATCCCGCAGGTCACCGTCACCGATCCCGACGAGGCACCGACCACCGCGCTCGCGATCGAGGAGCGCGACGGGCTGGTCCATGTGTTCCTGCCGCCGACCGATCGGCTGGAGGACTACGTCGCCCTGCTCCGCGTGATCGAGCGGGCTGTCACCGACCAGGGCACGCAGGTCGTGCTCGAGGGCTACGGTCCGCCGCCCGATGCCAGGCTGGCCCGGCTGACGGTCACCCCGGACCCCGGCGTGATCGAGGTCAACGTGCAGCCGACCGCCACCTGGGCGGAGCAGCGGGAGCTGATCACGACGCTCTACGAGCAGGCTCGTCAGGCTCGTCTGTCCACCGAGAAGTTCGATCTCGACGGGCTCCACACCGGCACCGGCGGCGGCAACCACCTCACCCTCGGCGGACGTAGCCCCGAGCGCAGCCCCCTGCTCCGACGGCCCGACCTGCTGGCCAGCCTGATCCGCTACTGGCAGCGCCATCCCTCCCTCTCCTATCTCTTCTCCGGCCGCTTCATCGGCCCGACCAGCCAGGCGCCGAGGTTCGACGAGGGCCGCCCGGAGGCGGTCTACGAGATGGAGATCGCGCTCCAGGAGGTCGCCCGAATCACCCGGGAGCACCCCGAACCCCGCCCGTGGATGATCGACCGTGCCCTGCGCCACCTGCTCACCGACCTGACCGGCAACACCCATCGCGCCGAGTTCTGCATCGACAAGCTGTACTCCCCGGACTCATCCCGAGGACGCCTCGGTCTCCTCGAGCTTCGTGGCTTCGAGATGCCGCCGCACCCGCAGATGGCGCTCCTCCAGTCGCTCCTGGTCCGGAGCCTGGTCGCCTGGTTCTGGGAGGAGCCGTACGAGGCGCCCCTGGTCCGCCACGGCAGCGCCCTCCACGAGGACTTCCTGCTCCCGCAGGGGTGCCTGCGCGACATCGAGGAGGTCGTGGCCGACCTGCGCCGCCACGGGATCCCCTTCGAGTCGCAGTGGCTGGCTGCATACGCCGAGTTCCGCTTTCCACGGATCGGGCTCGCGCGGGTCGCCGTGGATCCCACGACCAGCATCGAGCTCGAGCTGCGGCAGGCGATCGAGCCGTGGAACGTCCTCGGGGAGGAGGCCACCGAGGCGGGCACGGCGCGCTACGTCGACTCCTCGGTCGAGCGGGTTCAGATCTCGGCGAGAGGGATCGACCTCGACCGGCAGCTGGTGACGTGTCAGGGTGTTCCGGTGCCGCTGACCCCCACTTCTGTGCCGGACACGTTCTATGCCGGCGTCCGGTTCAAGGCGTGGAGCCCGTGGTCGAGCCTCCATCCCAGCATCGACGTCCAGGCGCCGCTGCACTTCGACGTCGTCGACATCGCCTCCGAGACGAGCCTCGGTGGAGCGACGTACCACGTCGTGCACCCGGGCGGCCGCAGCTACGACCACCCGCCGGTGAACGCCAACGAGGCCGAGGCGCGCCGCGCGAGCAGGTTCGAGGCGCGCGGCCACACCTCCGGCCGGCTGGACGTCGCGGAGATGCGTGAGCGCGCGGCCCGCGGCACCACTCCCGACAACCCGCACACCCTGGATCTCCGACGGGTGGTGCGGTGACCGTCCTTCGCGAGTACGCCGACGCCCTCGGCCTCCTCGACGCGACCGACCAGCCCTACGACGAGGTCGTCGGGCCCGACGGCACCCTGCGCCCCGCGTGGAAGCCGATGGCCGAGACGGCCGTCTCGATCACGCCGGCGACGCTGAGCCGGATCGGCCACGATGTCGAGCGGTTCCTCGCCGACGACGGGGTCACCTACCTGCGTCCGGGCGCCAGACCCGAGCCCTGGCGGCTCGACCCCGTGCCGCTCGTCATCGACCCCGCGCAGTGGCGCATCCTCGAGGTCGGGCTGGCCCAGCGCGCCGAGCTGCTCAATGCGATCCTCGTCGACCTCTACGGCCCGCAGCGTCTCCTCCAGGACGGGATCGTCCCGGCGGCAGTGGTCTTCGGCCATCACGGCTTCCATCGCGTCGCCGCCCGGGCCAGCAACCACGACCCGCGGCCGCTCGTTCTGGCCGCCACCGACCTGGGCCGTACCCCCGACGGTGAGTGGCGGGTGCTCGCCGACCGCACCCAGGCGCCGAGCGGGATCGGCTACGCGATGGAGAACCGCCGGGTGATCAGCCGGGTGCTCCCCGAGCTGCACCGCGATGCCGGGCTGCACCGGATGGAGCCCTACTTCGCCGCCCTCCGGTCCGCCCTCCTCGAGTCCGCGCCCGGTGACCAGGCCGACCCGCGGGTCGTCGTCCTGTCTCCGGGCACCCACTCCGAGACCGCCTACGACCAGGCCTTTCTCGCCTCGACGCTCGGCTTCCCGCTGGTCCAGGGCACCGACCTGACCGTACGCAACGGCGAGGTCCTCATGCGCGGCCACGGCGACCGGCTGGAGCGGGTCGATGTGATCCTCCGTCGCGTCGACGCGACCTGGTCCGACCCCCTCGAGCTCCGCGGCGACAGCCAGCTCGGCGTGGCCGGCCTGATCGAGGCCGTACGCCGCGGCAACGTGCGGGTGGTCAACGGGTTCGGGGCCGGCGTACTCGAGAACCCGGGGCTGGTTCCCTATCTTCCCGCCGCCTGCGAGGCGCTGCTCGGGGAGCCGTTGCGGCTGGCGTCGCTCGGCACCTGGTGGTGCGGCGACCCCGCCCAGCGCGAGGAGGTCGAGCGGCGCCTGGCCGCGGGCGACCTGGTCGTGCGGACGCTGGAAGGGACGATCGTCGACGGAACGCCCGAGGAGCTGGCCGCCAGGATCGCGGCCGATCCCTACCGCCATGTCGGGCAGGAGAGGATCACGCTCTCCCAGGCTCCGACCTGGGCCGAGGGGCACGGTGCGGTCGGCCGGCCGCTGACGCTGCGTACGTTCTCGCTCCGCTACGGCTCTGCCTACCGGCCGCTCGTCGGTGGCCTGGCCTCGATCCGGGCCGACGAGACCGGGCTGCCGCCGTGCAGCAAGGACGTCTGGGTGCTCAAGGAGTCGCCGCAGGACGCCGACCAGGGTCTGGCCGACGTGCTCCCGATGACCCATTCGCGCTCGGTCACGG
Organism: Nocardioides sp. NPDC127514; assembly: GCF_040302125.1. NCBI lineage: Bacteria > Bacillati > Actinomycetota > Actinomycetes > Propionibacteriales > Nocardioidaceae > Nocardioides > Nocardioides sp. NPDC127514. The sequence continues at coordinate 12,656 of NZ_JBEORF010000019.1, forward strand.
TGCTCGTCCCGCGTGCGCTCGAGGACATGTACTGGTCGGGGCGCTACGCGGAGCGTGCCGAGGACCTCATCCGGCTCATCCTGGCCACGCACGTGCTCGCCGAGGACTTCAGGACCAGGCCGCGTACGTCCGGCGGCATCAGCCTCGAGGTGATGCTGAGTGCGCTCGACCGGCTGGGCGGGCACGGCCACGCCGACGCCGACGCCGATATCGACGCCGAGTTCCGGTCCATGCTGCTGGATGCCGACCGTCCGGGGTCGGCCGCGCAGTCGCTGGCCGGGATGCGACAGGCCTTCAGTGGCGTACGCGACCAGCTCAGCCCCGACATGTGGCGGATCTTCTCCGCGACCGACCGGGCCGCCGAGGAGCTCCGGGTCAACCCGCACTCGCTGCAGATCGCCGAGTCGGGTGCCGAGATGCTGCACGGCATCCTGGCGATGCAGGGGATCGTGGCGAGCATGATCCGCGACGAGGGCTACCACTCGATCCGGCTGGGACGGTTCCTCGAGCGTTCGATGCAGGTCTGTCATCTGCTCCGGGCGACGACCACGGTGCGGAGGGGGCTCGAGGTCGACCGGGCCGTGCTCAATGCCGTCCTCGCCTCCGCCGAGTCCGCGGTCACCCACCGCCGCCGCTACCGGGGCTACGTACGCACCGGGGGAGTGCTCGACCTGCTCATCATGGACCGCGACAACCCCCGCTCGCTCGCCTTCTGCCTCGACGAGCTGCGGCTCCACCTGACCAAGCTCCCCGGCTCGACCGGCTCGTCCCGCCCCGAGCGGCTCCTCGACGACATCACCGACATGCTCGACCGCACCGAGGTCGCCGGCCTCGTCGCCATCGGCGGAGTCGGCCGCCCCAACCTGGAGTCCTTCCTCGACCAGGTCCAGGCCCAGCTCGTCCGCCTCGCCGACGCCATCAGCGACGTCCACTTCGCCACCGGCCCCGCCCCCCAGCCCCTCAACGCCCTCCCGGCGCAATCGCTCACTTGAGCATAGGTTGGTGGCATGGACAGTACGTCTGATCGCGAGCACGAGAAGGCTTCCCGCAATCGGCCGCGCGGTCGGCGCGTGGTCTGGGTGGGGAGACGACCTCCCGTCGAAGGCGCTCCGCCAGCACTTCCGGGGGTCGTTGTGGAGGACTTGCCCGACGGTTGGACGTTCGTCTCGTGGCTCGACAAGGACGGCTGGTACTGCCCTGATGCGGTCTATGAGGTGAAGAACCTACGAGTGGTCTCCGAAGCTGAGTTCGACGACGCGGTCCGTGCTGTCCGCAGCAGGCCAGATTGGAAGGGGATCGTTCATGACGTCGTGGACGATCCGGAGCCGTCGCCGTACGTCGTCGGTGCCTCGGTCATGTGGATCGGGCCGGTTCTTGGGGACAACGGCTGGGACCCATGTATCGACGCCTGGAGACTGGCGGTGTTCGGCAGCGCATCTGGGCCGCCGGCTCGTGGCCATCGGGGTCGAATCGTCGAGATCTCGCCGAGCGGGGCGCTTCGTGTGCGGTGGATCGACGGGGATGGCGAATTCGAGGCACGAGACTTCATCGACCCCGGCGACGTGGCGGTGCTCGGGATAGCATCCGGCGGGTGAGATACCGGGTCAACCACACGACGACCTACTCCTATGACGAGGACGTGACGAACTCGTTCGGGATCGCCAACGTCACGCCGCGGGAACTGCCTCACCAGCATGTCGAGAAGGCCGAGGTCCGGATCACGCCGGCGCCCGCGGACCAGTCGAGCGATGTCGACTTCTACGGCAACACGGTGACGTACTTCCAGGTCCTCGAGCCGCATCGGCTGCTCGAGATCACGGCGGTCTCGGAGGTCGAGGTCAGCACGCCGGTCTATGACGAGGCGAGCTTCGACCAGCCGTGGGAGCGGGCGCGGCCGCTGGTCGACCCGACGATCCCCGGCGCCTGGCGGGCGACCGACCTGGCGGTGGCGTCGCCGCTGGTGGAGCACACCCAGGAGGCGTACGACTTCGGTGCCGTCTCCTTGACCGAACAGCGACCGATCGTGGAGGCGGCGGAGGATCTGATGCATCGGATCCATGCCGGGTTCGACTACGACGACACCGCCACGACGGTCACTTCGACGATCCCGGAGATCTTCGAGGCCGAGGGTGGTGTCTGCCAGGATTTCGCTCACCTGATGTTGGCCTGTTTTCGAGCGCACGGGCTCGCGGCCCGCTATGTTTCCGGCTACCTCGCCACCACCCCTCCGCCGGGGAAGCCGCGGCTCGTCGGAGCCGATGCTTCCCATGCCTGGGTGGAGGTGTGGGTGCCCCACTACGGGGCAGACCGCAGCGGCGCGGGGACGGGCCAGTGGCTCGCCCTCGACCCGACGAACGACACCAGAGCCGACGATCGCTACGTGAGCGTCGCCTGGGGGCGTGACTATGCCGATGTGCCTCCTGTGAAGGGGGTCATCTACACCGAAGCCACCACCTCGACCTTGACCGTCTCTGTCGATGTGGCCCCCGACCAGCAGGAGTGAAGTTACGGTGTTGCTCGTGGGACAGCCTCCGCAGCGGGCGAGCATCGTGACCCGCGGCAGCCGCTGGCGTCGCGGAGTACGCATATCCGGAGTGCTGGTGGTCGCCGCGGCTCTCACCGCGCTCACGCTCTGGCTGCTGGCGCGCGGCTCGACCCCGGCCGAGGTCACCCGCGAGTTCATGGAGACCACCTCGGTCACGACCCTCTACGAGCTGGCCTCCGACGAGGGCGACGAGCTTCTCGACGGTGGCGGCGCGAGCGCGATGATCGACGCCGCGGAGGGGAAGCGCACCTACGCCGACCCCAACCCGCGCGCGGTGAGCCGGGACATGGTCTTCGGTGAGCCGGAGATGTACGGCGACGCCGCTCAGGTCACCGTCAGGGTCTCCTACACGGCCGAGGACGGCTCCGTACCCGACGAGTCGATGGTCGTGGTCCTCGTCCGGGAGGACGGCGAGTGGCGCGTCGAGAGCTGGGGGACGGCCTGAGACGGCCGATGATGGGCGACATGGAAGCGTTCACCTGTCGGGAGTGCGGCAACCGTCTCTACTTCGAGAACTCGGCGTGCGTCTCGTGCGGCACCCGGCTCGCCTACTCCCGCGAGGAGCGCGCGATCGTTCCGGTCTCGTCCGAGGGCAGGTACGTCGACAGCGAGGGCTACATCTGGTGGGTCTGCGCCAACACGCTCGAGACGGGATGCACCTGGCTGGCCCGTATCGAAGGCGGCATCTGCTTCGCCTGCGAGCTGACCCGGACCCGGCCCAACGACGCCGCGCCCGAGTTCGTCCAGCAGCAGTACTCCCTTGCCGAACAGGCGAAACGTCACCTCGTGGTCGAGCTCGACAACCTCGGTCTGGAGATCCGTACCAAGGCCGAGGACCCGGCCGAGGGGCTCACCTTCGACCTGCTGGCCAGCGACGGCGTCGCGTCCACCCCCGACGTGGTCATCGGTCACGACGGCGGCGTGATCACGATCGACCTGGCCGAGTCCGACGACGCCTATCGTGAGCACGTCCGGGCGACGCTCGACGAGCCCTACCGCACGCTGCTCGGCCACTTCCGGCACGAGGTCGGCCACTACTACGAGTGGCAGCTGGTCCGTGGGCCTGAGCTGATGGAGCGCTGCACCGAGGTCTTCGGCGACGAGTCGGTCTCCTACGAGGAGTCGCTCCAGCGCCACTACTCCGAAGGGCCACCCGCGGGCTGGACGGAGAACTACATCTCGACCTACGCCACCATGCACCCCTTCGAGGACTTCGCCGAGACCTGGGCCCACTACCTGCACATCCGCGACACGCTCGGGTCCGCGGCGGCGTACGGGCTCGCCGACCCGGTGCCCGCCGAGATGCCGTTCCGGCAGGTCGTCACCGACATCTGGGTGCCCCTCTCGGCCGCGCTGAACGTCATCAACCGGTCCATGGGCCACGACGATCTGTATCCCTTCGTCATCCCGCCCGCGGTCCTGGACAAGCTCGACTTCGTGGCCTCCCTGGTGCGCGAACAGCGCTGAGCCGCAGGTCGATTCCACCGGGCTACGCCCATCGGCACTCTATGCTCCGGACCATGATCGAAACCGCCGTCGTCCTCGACGCCAAGGAGCGCGCCCGGCCCGAGTCGGAACGGCTGTGGACGTCGGCGACGGTGATCACGTTCGTACGCACCATCGCGTCGGTGGTGCTGTCGGCGAGCGCTGCGTCTCAGGGCAGCCTGACGCTCCTGGTCATCGCGCTGGTCGTCTACTGGGCCGGGGACAGCCTCGACGGCGCGGTCGCCCGGTGGCGCGACGAGGAGACACGGATCGGCGGCGTGCTCGACATCTTCTCCGACCGTCTCTGCGCGGCGGCGTTCTACGTTGGGCTGGCGTTCCTGCAGCCCGACCTGTCGCCGGCGATCTTCGTCTACCTGGCGGAGTTCATGGTGATCGACTGCTTCCTCTCGATCGCCTACCTGGCCTGGCCGATCAAGAGCCCGAACTACTTCTACGTCATCGACCGGACGTTGTGGCGGTGGAACTGGTCCCATCCCGGCAAGGCGCTCAACTCCGGGCTCTTCGCGATCCTGCTGCTGGTCACCGGATGGATGTGGCTGGGGCTGGCGATCGCCACGGCCCTGCTGATCATGAAGTGCGTCTCGCTGGGACGGCTCCTCAGGATCGGCATACCCGTGCCCAGATGAGACTACTGATCGGCACCCTGCTCTTCTGTCTCGGCTCTGCGCTCATCCCGGTGATGAACGCCGAGGCGTACCTGTCCGTCGTCGCCCAGAACTCCGGTTGGTGGCCGCCGTTGCTCGGTTTCGTCGCCGGTCTCGGCCAGACCGGCGGCAAGGTGGTCTGGTACTACGCCGGTCGTGGGTCCACCCAGATCCCCTGGATCAGGAAGAAGCTCGAGTCGCCCAAGTGGCAGGGCTCCTATGACCGCTGGTACGCCCGGACCTCGGGTCGCCCGGTTCTGGCCACCGCACTCCTGGCCGCGTCGGGCCTCTCCGGCTTTCCGCCGCTCGCGGTGATGTCGGTGCTCTTCGGCGCGTTGCGGTTCAACCTGCCGATCTTCACGCTCACGGTGCTCATCTCTCGTGCGCTGCGGTTCTGGTTGATCCTGGAGGCGGCAGGTCTCGCCTGGACGTTCCTCTGATTCGCTTCAGGATTCAACCACAACGTTAGAGTGAGCCCATGCGGGAGAAGGCGACCTACGTACAACCGGGCACTGAGTTCAACCGGGACATGAACTACATCCCGGACCGGATCACGCGAGACGCGCGGAAGCCCGAGTTCGGGCCGAGCGACGTGCCGTTGTGGCCGGTCGAGCCGGGCCGCTACCGGCTGGTCGCGGCCGCCGCGTGCCCGTGGGCCAACCGGGCGATCATCGTCCGCAACCTGCTCGGGCTGCAGGACGTCATCTCCCTCGGCCTCGCCGGCCCGACGCACGACGCCCGGTCGTGGACCTTCGACCTCGACCCCGGTGGCGTCGACCCGGTGCTCGGTATCGAGCGGCTGCAGGAGGCCTACTTCAAGCGATACCCCGACTACCCGCGCGGCATCACGGTGCCGGCGATCGTCGAGGAGGCCACCGGCAAGGTCGTCACCAACGACTTCCCGTGGATCACCCACGACTTCTTCCACGAGTGGACCGACTTCTTCGCCGACGACGCGCCCGACCTGTGGCCGCGGGCGCTGCGCGAGGAGATGGACGAGGTCAACCAGCGGGTCTTCACCGAGGTCAACAACGGGGTCTACCGGTGTGGCTTCGCCGGTTCCCAGGAGGCGTACGACGCGGCGTACTCACGTCTCTTCGCCGCCCTCGACTGGCTCGAGGAGCGGCTCTCCGGGCAGCGCTACCTGGTCGGCGACCACCTCACCGAGTCCGACATCCGGCTGTTCACGACGCTGGCCCGCTTCGACGCGGTCTACCACGGCCACTTCAAGTGCAACCGGCAGAAGCTGGTCGAGTTCCCCGCGCTGTGGGCCTACGCGCGCGACCTCTACCAGACCCCAGGGATCGGCGAGACGCTCGACTTCGACCAGATCAAGCAGCACTACTACGTCGTCCACACCGACCTGAACCCGACGCAGATCGTCCCCGCCGGTCCCGACCTCTCCGGCTGGGACGAGCCGCATGGGCGCGAGTCGCTGGGCTGAAAAGAAGGTTTTCCTTCAGCCGGCGTAGTAGCCGGTGCGCTGCGCCTGCTGCTGACGCTGACGCTCGGCGCCGACCGCATTGAAGTACGCCGAGGACGGCCGCACCCACAGCAGCACCAGGATCGCGATCACCAGCAGCGGGTCGATGATCGCGAGCACCGTGCTCCCGGCCGACATCGGCATGGTGGCGCCGCCGAGCGCCGCATTGCCGGCGAGGTTGGCAACGCTCGACAGGCTCCCGGCGAGCGAGAGCGCGCCGAGCACGGTGGCGATGATGCGCGCCCAGTTGCGGCCCTTCCCGTTCATGACCGCCATCCAGATCCACAGCCCGATGGCGATCAGCCCGAAGACGGCGCCGCCGATCTGAATGATCGGGACGAACACGTCCGCCATCTCCCGCGCGTCGAAGACGGAGGGGTCGTACGTCGGCTGCTTCTCCATCTCCGTGATCATCAGCGTCTTCATCTCGGTGGTGTCCATGGTGAGGAGGAAGACGGAGGAGACGACACTCAGCAGGCCGCCGAGCCACATCCCGTAGACCGCGTACGTCAGCGTCGTGGGCCGTTCGATGGGCTGGCTGTAGCCGTACGGATCGGACATGGTGCGCCTCCGGTGGTCTAGGGGGCGCGACTCTAGCGGCGCCGGACGGTCGCGACCACGGAAATTCCGACCCTCGACGGGAAATCAGCCCGCGTTGGGGAGGAAGACGTGGCCGACGGCAGGGTCCGTCGAGCCGTCGTGGAATCCGGCTATCACCGCCGGGGCGTCCTCGAGGCCGGTGTGCTCGAGCAGCTCGATCGATGGCTGCTCCGTTCCTCCTACGCGCTCGAGGAAGGCTCGCTCGTCGCGTCGATAGCGCTGCATGAACGCGCGCGACTGGCCCTCGGCCTTGTAGGCGTCGAGCTGGACGGCGGCGAAGAAGAAGACCGGAGCCGGTCCCACGAGGCTGTCGTCGGCCTCGGGGAAGCCGTCGGCTTGGGTCGACCCGATGAGGCAGTCGAACGCGAGCCGGTCACCGAAGTGCTCGTGCACCCGGCGACGCAGGTCACCATCGCCTGACAGGTCGACGTACACGGTCCGTCTGGTGCTGTCGATGGCTGTCAGATCGGCGTACTCATGTGTCGCTGTGTAGTGGCCGAGGCCCTTCACGAACTCGACGTTCCGGGCGGAGGTGAGCGCGATTCGCTGTGCCGGTGAGTCGGCGAGGCAGTAGGCGGCGCCGTACGCCGTCTTGCTCGAGGCGCTCGAGATCACGAACTGCTCGGCGTCGAAGAAGTCGCGATCACGGAGGTAGTCGGCGGCGGTGTAGGAGGTGATGAACAGGGCGCGGAAGATGGCGGTGAGGCTGTCCAGGCGCGGATCGGACTCTCGGGGTTCGAACTCGTAGAGGTTGTAGACCTGAGGCGTCCCGGTGCGGTGTCCGGCACCGTCGACGAAGCTGCGCGAGGTGACCGACGTGGGTCGCATCGTCAGATGGGTCGCGATGGGGAAGTAGCCGAAGACCCGCGTCCCCACGGGGACGTCGGAGGCCCTCGACTCGATGATCTCCGCGTGCCCCCACGCCGGCATGCAGCCGTACCCGGACTGTTGGGCCGGGAACAGATTCCAATAGCCCAGAGCGTCGCCGTAGACGGCGTAGGTCATGTTGTTCGTCGTCAGGGCGAAGCGTTCGATCCGTGCCAGCACCTCACCCTCGTCGAGCTGTGGTGTCGGGAGTTCCACCAGGTCAGCCACGCCAAGGTCGCTCTTGAGCGACTCCACTCGGGCAAATCGAGTCATCGGTTCCTCATCTCCTGGGCCGGGACATCAGCGCGTCCCGTAGAACTTACTAAGCGCTTGCTTAGTTGTCTATGTTCACGTCGCTCGGACCCTTTCTCTCCCCGGGGCCGGGTACCGTGTGGCTATGCCGATGTGCCACGGATCACAAGCCCGTGATCGGCGTAGCCAGCGGTGGCAACCCCACCCCGTGTGAAGGAAGCGTGATGACTGAATTTCTGGATCCGAGCCCCAGCCACACCGACATGGTGCAGCTGCTGAACCCCGAGGGAGAACGGGTCTCGCACCCGGACTTCGAGTTCTCACCCGACCGACCTGAGGACGAGGCCGTACGCGGCTTCTACCGCGACATGGTGCTGACCCGCCGCCTCGACGTCGAGGCCACCGCGCTGCAGCGCCACGGCGAGCTGGGCCTGTGGGCACAGCTGCTGGGCCAGGAGGCGGCGCAGATCGGCGCAGCCCGCGCGCTCGCGCCCCAGGACTTCGTCTTCCCGACCTACCGCGAGCACGGCGTGGCCTGGTGTCGCGACGTCGACCCGATGCAGCTGCTCGGACTCTTCCGGGGCACCGACCAGGGTGGCTGGGATCCCGCCGAGCACAACTTCGGGCTCTACACGATCGTCATCGGCGCCCAGACCCTGCACGCGACCGGCTACGCGATGGGTGTCCAGATGGACGGCCTCGTCGGCACCGGCGACCCGACCCGCGACACCGCCGTGGTGGCCCACTTCGGCGACGGTGCGTCCTCGCAGGGCGACGTCAACGAGGCGATGGTCTTCGCCGCCTCCTACAACGCCCCGGTCGTCTTCTTCTGCCAGAACAACCAGTGGGCGATCTCCGAGCCTGTCGAGCAGATGGTCAAGGTGCCGCTCTACAAGCGTGCCCAGGGCTTCGGCTTCCCGGGCATCCGTGTCGACGGCAACGACGTGCTGGCGACGTACGAGGTGATGAAGTCGGCGCTCAAGCGGGCCCGCGAAGGTGGCGGGCCGACGATGATCGAGGCCTACACCTACCGGATGGGTGCCCACACGACCACCGACGACCCGACCCGCTACCGGGTCTCCGACGAGGTCGAGGCCTGGAAGCTCAAGGACCCGATCGCCCGGGTCGAGGCCTATCTGCGCCGCGGCGGCGGCGCCTCGACCTCCTTCTTCGCCAAGGTGGAGGCCGAGGCCGAGGAGTTCGGCGAGCGCCTGCGCGCCGGGATCCACTCGCTCCCCGAGCCCGATCCCGTACGCCTCTTCGACAACGTCTACACCGAGCTGCCCGACGAGCTGCGGGAGCAGCGCGACGGCTACGCGGCGTACCTCTCCTCCTTCGAGCACGAGGGGGCTTCTCGATGACGAAGATGACGCTGGCGAAGGCGCTCAACGCAGGGCTCCGGCGCGCGATGGAGGACGACGACAAGGTCGTCCTGATGGGCGAGGACATCGGCCGGCTCGGTGGTGTCTTCCGGATCACCGACGGGCTGCAGAAAGACTTCGGCGAGGCCCGAGTCATCGACACGCCACTGGCGGAGTCGGGGATCGTCGGCACGGCGGTCGGGCTCGCGCTGCGGGGCTACCGGCCGGTGGTGGAGATCCAGTTCGACGGGTTCGTCTACCCGGCGTACGACCAGATCGTGTCGCAGGTGGCCAAGTTCCACTACCGCTCCGGCGGCCGGGTCGCGATGCCGATGGTCATCCGGATCCCGTTCGGTGGCGGCATCGGCGCGGTGGAGCATCACAGCGAGTCGCCGGAGGCGCAGTTCGCGCACACCCCTGGTCTCAAGGTGGTGGCCTGCTCGGACCCGGTCGACGCCTACTGGATGATCCAGCAGGCGATCTCCCATCCCGACCCGGTGATCTTCCTGGAGCCGAAGCGGCTCTACCACTCGACCAAGGCCGACGTCGACGTCGACGCCACGCCTGGTCCGCTGTTCGCCTCACGGGTCACGCGCACCGGCACCGACCTGACGATGCTGGCCTACGGGCCCACCGTGAAGACCGCGCTGACCGCCGCCGAGGCGGCCGCGGGGGAGGGCAAGTCGGTCGAGGTGATCGACCTGCGCACGCTCTCGCCGCTGGACATGGCGCCGGTCTACGAGTCGGTGCGGCGTACGGGTCGGGCCGTCGTCGTCCACGAGGCCCACGTCAACCTCGGCCTCGGCGCCGAGCTCGCCGCCCGGATCACGGAGCAGTGCTTCCACTCGCTGGAGGCGCCGGTCCTGCGGGTCGGCGGGTTCGACACGCCCTACCCGCCGGCGCGGGCGGAGGAGTACTTCCTCCCCGACCTCGACCGGGTCCTCGATGCCGTCGACAGGAGCCTGGCATGGTGAACGAGTTCAAGCTGCCGGATGTCGGCGAGGGCCTCACCGAGGCCGAGATCGTCGAGTGGCACGTCGCGGTCGGTGACGTCATCAAGGTCAACGACCCCGTCTGCGACATCGAGACCGCCAAGTCCGTCGTCGAGCTCCCCTCGCCCTATGCCGGGGTCGTCCAGGAGCTTCTGGTCGAGGTCGGCACCGAGGTCCAGGTCGGCACCCCGATCATCCGCATCGGCGACTCCGCCGAGGCGTCAGCCCCGTCGGCCGAGGCGTCAGCCCCGTCGGCCGAGGCGTCAGCTCCTGAGCCGGACGAAGCCGAGAAGCCGCTGACGCTGGTCGGCTACGGCTCCAAGGAAGACGCAGTCGTACGCCGCAACCGCACCGTCTCCGCGCCGGCAGCCGCCGCGGGCACCGGTGTGCTCGCCAAGCCGACAGCCCGCAAGCTCGCGCGCGACCTGGGTGTGGACCTGGCGACCGTCACCCCCGAGCGGGACGACGGGGTGATCACCACCGCCGACCTGGAGAATCTGACGTCCGCCCCAGCGTCGTCGACCGAGCCGGCAGCGCCGGTCGGGGGTGAGCGCCGTGAGCCGATCAAGGGCCTGCGCAAGCAGATGGGCCAGGCGATGGTGGACTCCGCGTTCACCCTGCCGCACGTCACGATCTGGACGACGATCGACGTGACACGTACCTCCGAGCTGGTCGCCGGCCTCAAGGCCAACCGCGACTTCGCCGAGGTCCGCGTCAGCCCCCTGCTGATCGTGGCCAAGGCGTCGCTGCTGGCGATGCGACGTACGCCGATCATCAACTCGTGGTGGGACGAGGCCGCCCAGGAGATCGTCTTCAAGGAGTACGTCAACCTCGGCATCGCCGCGGCCACCCCCAGGGGTCTCCAGGTGCCGAACGTGAAGGGCGCCGACCGGATGTCCCTGGTCGAGCTCGGCACCGCGATCAACGAGCTCACCGTCACCGCTCGCACCGGCAAGACCCCGCCGGCCGACCAGACCGGCGGGACGTTCACGATCACCAACATCGGTCCGTTCGGTATCGACGGCGGCGCCCCGATCATCAACCCGGGCGAGTCCGCGATCCTCTCCGTCGGCGCGGTCAAGCGCCAACCGTGGGTCGTGGGCGAAGGCGACGACGAGCACATCGAGCCCCGCGACGTCTGCACCCTCGCGCTCAGCTTCGACCACCGCCATATCGACGGCGAGGCCGGCTCCCGCTTCCTCGCCGACGTGGCCAGGATCGTCGGAGACCCGAGCACGGCGCTGCTGTTCTGACCCGTTCGACAATCGCTCCACAGAACGGCAATTCGCTACCTCGAGGGGTATCGGATCTGGAACGATCCTCAGGCCCGCGCTGACGCGGGCCTGAGGATCTTCTGGAGGCAGGAATGGTGCTCCTGACGGGGCGCACGCTGCTTGCCGGGATCGTCGCGACGGCCGCCTCGGCGACCGTGCTCGTGGCGAGTCCCGCAAGCGCGGCGACAACATCGACCGGCGTACGTTGCACGATCGTCGGCACATCCGGCGCAGATGTCCTGCGAGGAACATCGCATCGCGACGTCATCTGCGGTCGCGGCGGCAGCGATGTCATCTATGCGCGTAGCGGCAACGACCTGGTCGACGGTGGCGGCGGCAACGACCGGATCTACGGCAGCTATGGCACCGACAAGCTGCTCGGTGGGACCGGGCGCGACAGCATCCGTGGTGAGGCCGGCGCGGATGTCCTCTACGGCGGACCTTCGTCCGACTACCTCTACGGCGGAACCTCGGACGACACGATCCGCGGTGGCTCCGGGAACGACCAGATCCAGGGCGATGACGGTCACGACCAGATCTACGGCGAAGCCGATCCGGACACGATCAACGGTGGGACCGGCTGGGACGTGCTCTACGGCGGGACAGGCGGTGATCGCATCCTGGGCGGCAAGGGCAACGACCGAGCCTACGGCGGAGACAACGCTGACGGGCTGTACGGCGGAGCGGGCAACGACCAGCTGCACGGCGGCAACCACAACGACCTGGTCCTCGGCGAGGCCGACGCTGACAAACTGTGGGGCGATGCAGGAGCCGACCAGGTCAGGGGCGGTAGTGGCGCTGACCAGCTCTCCGGCGGCGACGGCAACGATCAGCTCGAAGGTGAGAGCCACAACGACGTCCTCAGTGGTGGCGCCGGGACCGACCAGCTGACCGGTGGTACCGGCGTCAACCGATGCAGCTATGACACCTATGACTACCTGCTCGGCGGGTGCGGCACCGACAAGTCGGCTCCGAAGGTGCTCGGCGTCACCTTCTCCCCGAGCTCGATCGACACCACCCTGGCCGACGTGAAGGTGCGCGTGCGGGCACACCTCACCGACGACATCGGGGTCACCTGGGCGCAGGGTCATGTGAACGACCCCGAGCGCCCGAACAGCGGGCCCTCGCTGTACATGCAGAACATGACGAAGGTCTCCGGCGGTCCCCGCGACGGCTGGTGGGAGTACGTCATCACCGTCCCGCGCTATACGCCGGCCGGCACGCTGCGAGCGAGCGTTCTGCCCGAGGACGCCGCAGGCAGGATGGGCAGCGGCTACGAGATGGGGTCGCTCACGGTCGCGAACCGCGACCCCGACACCGAGCCCCCGAGGATGAGCGTGACCGCGCTCTCCCCGAAGACCATCGACGTGACCACCGGCGCGAAGACTGTCCAGGTCTCGGTGCGCGGTGTCGACCCCAAGGCGGGGATCGGCAGGGTCGACATCTGTCTCTCGCAGCCGGGCATCGCGACGAGCGTCGACCCGCATCCGATGTACGACGGGGTCGCCTGCCAGGACGCGGTCCCGAGGACGTCCGGCACGATGCGCGACGGGATCTGGACGACCAAGCTGACCGTTCCGAAGAACTCCCCGGGCGGCATCTACAACGTCGTGGTAGACGCCGAGGACCGCATCGGGTTCCGGGCGACCTGGATGGGCCCCGAGGCGTATCAGGCATACGCGGCGGGCACCTGGTCCGCTGGTGACGTCCGCGAGCTCACGGCCGCACTCACCCGCGTCGAGGTCAAAGGACCGGGGCGTGATACGACGCCCCCGAAGCTCGCGCAGGTGACGGTCTCGCGGACGAGCGTGAGCGCGGCCGCCGGCGACGCGAAGATCCATGTCCGTGCCCGGGTGACGGACGCGTACGGGCCGAACTCCGGCGTCAAGGGAGTCGACGCGACGGTCCTGTCCGGCGGGTTCAGCTCCGACCCGTCCTTCCCGCGCATCACCTTGAAGCGGACGAGCGGAACGGTGTTCGACGGCTGGTGGGAGGGCGATGTGGTCGTCACGCAAGGTACGCCCTCAGGGAGCTACCACCTGTGGATCGGCATCTCCGACGTGGGAGGCAACGGTGATGGCTACACCGACGCCGATCTCGCCGGCGACGGGAGCTACCGGGCGCACCCCGACATCCCGGTGCTCACTGTCACCGGCTGACGCGGCCTCCGCCGAGACGTCAGCAACGCCGGTCGAGTGGGCACCACGGTGCCCACTCGACCGGCGTACGTGACTTCTCGGCAGGCGTCAGCCGTGGATGTCGCGGCGGCGGAAGCCGACGAGGGCGGCCAGGAGCAGCGCGACCGCGACGCCCAGCAAGCCGAGGGTGTGGCTGGCGGGCATGGTGTCGACCAGGGTGTTCTCGACCCACCAGTACGGCGAGAGGCCGCGGAGCCAGTCGGGGAGGTCGAGCATGTCGGCCAGGATGAGGACAACGAACATCCAGCCGAAGAGGGCCCAGGCGGCCCCCGAGGCGCGGGGGACCCAGGCGTAGAGGGCGAGTGTGAACCCGAGAAGCACGAGCACCGCGGGCACGTAGGCGAGAGCCAGGCCGGTGAAGTCGGCGAAGCTGATCGAGTCGAGCCCGGCGACGTACGCACCGAGGGCCATCGCCCAGATGCCGCTGAACAGCACGACCAGCGACCCGAGGGTCGCCACCAGCGTGCCCGAGAGCAGCCAGCGCAACCGGGCGACGGGCTTGGCGAGCACCAGTGCCGCCCTGGTCGCGTCCTCCTCCGCCTTGGCCCGGAGCGTCATGATGATGCCGTACGCCGCGGCCCCGAAGGCCGAGTAGGCGCCGATGAAGGCGGCGAACGTCCGTACGAGCTGGTCGCCGGAGCCCTTGAGGAGATCCTCGTAGAGCGGGTTGTCGCCCATCGCCTCGACCATGTTCGGCACCTCGTTGAGGATGGTGCCGGTGGCGAACCACATGGCCGCCAGACCGAGCGTGGTCCACAGCAGGCCGGCGCGCTGGCGCACCCAGGCCAGGGCCACCGGGCCGGCGAGCATCGGGGAGGCGTCGGCCCGGCCGCGGCGTACCTGCACCATGCCGGCGCCGAAGTCGCGGTGGGAGCCGAGGACGGCGGCGACCACGAGGAGCACGAACGCCACGACCACCGCGATGCCGAGCGGCCAGATCCGGGTGTCCACGAAGACGCGGGTCTGGTGCACCCAGGCGATGGGGGAGAGCCACGAGAGCGGGCTGCCCAGCGGCTCCTGGATGTCGCCGATGACGCGGGCGACGTAGGTGACACCGAGAACGCCGAAGGCCATGCCCAGCGCCCCGCCGCTGCTCTCCGAGACCTGGGAGGTAACCAGCGCGACAGCGCCGTAGACCAGCGCCGCGAGCGCGATCCCGTACGACATCACCGCCGAGTCGACCGGGTCGAGCCCGACCCCGACGAGAGCCAGCGTGCTGGCGGTCGCGACGAGCATGTTGGTCAGGAAGACCTCGACGATGACCGCGATCGACGGCGCGTGCCGCCCGAGGACACCGGCCCGCATCAGCTCGGAGCGGCCCGACTCCTCCTCGGCGCGGGTGTGGCGTACGACCTGCAGGATCGTCATCACGGCGAGCGAGATCGTCACCCACAGGATGAGCTCGTTGGCAGCCGCGACCCCGGTCGTGTAGTTGTCGAGGCCGTAGCCGGGCCCAGCCATGGCGATCATGGCGGGGCTGCTCAGCGTCGCCGCCCTGGCGGCCCGGGCCTCCGGGTCGTCGTCGAGCACGGAGTACTCCCCGCCAGGGGCGAGCGAGGCGAGGTAGAGCAGCGCGATCAGGACGGTCCATACCGCGATCCGGATCCGGTCGCGCCGGAGCATGAACCAGATCAGGTGGCCGGTGCCGGTGAAGTCCGACAGGGCCGTACGTCGCGGGACGACGGTCGCGACCGCACTCATGACGCGTCCTTCTCGGTGTCGGAGGACTCGATGACGTCACCGTAGTGGCGCATGAAGAGCTCCTCGAGCGAGGGCGGCGTGATGGTCAGACCGTGTACGTCGAGGTCGGTCAGGGTCTTGAGCACGTCGCCGACGGCGTGGTTGTCGACGTCGAAAGCGACCCGCGTGCCGGCACCGTTCTGGCTGGTCTCGAGGTCGTTGACGGCCTGCAGGCCGCGCAGCGCGGACGGGTCGCCGCCGACCGTGGCGACGACGGAGGAGCGAGTCAGGTGGCGCAGCTCCTCGAGCGTGCCGGACTCGACGGCGACGCCGGCGCGGATGATCGTGACGGTGTCACAGACCTTCTCGACCTCGCTGAGGATGTGGCTGGAGAGCAGCACCGAGGAGCCCTCGGCCTTGGCCTCCCGGGCGTACTCGGTGAACACCGCCTCCATCAACGGGTCGAGACCGGAGGTGGGCTCGTCGAAGATGTAGAGGTCGGACTGGTCGAGGAAGGCTGCGACCAGGGCGACCTTCTGCCGGTTGCCCTTGGAGTAGGTGCGCGCCTTCTTGGTCGGGTCGAGGTCGAACCGCTCGAGCAGCTCGGCCTTCCGTGCCTTGCGCTTCGCCTTGTCGCCGCCCGGCTTGAGCCGGGTGAGGTAGTCGATGCACTCGCCACCCGAGAGGTTCGGCCACAGGTTGACGTCGCCGGGGACGTACGAGATCCGCTTGTGCAGCTCGACCGCGTCACGCCAGACGTCGCCGCCGAAGAGGCGGGCGGTGCCGGAGTCGGCGCGCAGCAGCCCGAGCAGGACCTTGATCGTGGTGGACTTGCCGGCACCGTTGGGGCCGAGGAAGCCGGCCACCTGGCCGTGCTGGACGGTCAGGTCGAGGCCGTCGAGGGCCTTGAAGGAACCGAAGGACTTGTGCAGACCCGCGATCTCGACCGCGGGGATGTTGTCGGACATGGGAACTCGCTTCCGCGTTGGGAGGGTAGGAGGACGTACGCCGACGGGCCTGGCGTCATGCAGACGGGGGCTCCGTGGCGGCGTCCTGCGGCGGGTCCGGTACGTAGAGCAGGTATTCGTCGAGCATCCGGCGGGTGGTGAAGACGCCCTGGGTGTAGAGCTCGATCATCGGCAGGTAGCTCGTGGACAGGAAGCCACGCACCATGCCGCTGATGTCCCTCGGGTCCTTGGGCGGGTTGAGGGTGAGCTCGAGCATGAGCGTGCCGAGGGCGGAGAGGACCAGATAACGGGCCCTGGCCGTCTCGTCGAGGCTGGGCTTGATCAGCCCGGCCTCGATGCCGTGCTTGGTGTAGCCGACCGCGTCCTCGATCATCTGCTCGATGAAGGTGCGGCCGACCGGCCCGCCGTCCTGCAGTGAGCGGAGGACGTAGCCGAGCATCGGTGCGTACTCGTCCGCGGCGGCGAACCTGTGCAGGATGCCCTGGCCCGACGCCAGCTCGTCGATCGTCTCGTTCTTCGCCGCCCGGATCTCGGCGAGAACCCGCTCGTCGCACTCCGCGTGGAGCTCGTCCTTGGAGCCGAAGTGATGGATCACCAGGGCCGGGCTCACGCCGGCGTCGGTGGCGATCGAGCGGACCGAGGCACCGAAACCGTCACGCGCGAAGCGCACCACCGCCGCGTCGCGGATTCGCTCGCGGGTCGTCGGGTCGGCAGGGGCTGAACGCATGTTTAATGCTAAACACGTGTTCAGTCAGAGCGCAAGGGGGAACGCGGCGTCACCTCGCGTGCGCGGCGCCGCGCCTCAGCCCGCGTAGCGAGCAGCCCGCGCGGTCGGCTCGCCCGGTCCGGAGGCGAGCAGCCCGAGCAGCTCGTCCTCGAGGACCTCTCCGACCCGGCGGCAGAACGTCTCCGGCTCGTCGGCGGCGTCGGGGGACTCCGCGACGATCCGGTCGACCACGCCGATCTGCTGGAGGTCGACGGCGAGGACCCGCTGGGCCTCGGCCATCTCGGCGGCGTGGTCGGAGTCGCCGTACACGATCGCGCTCGCGCCCTCCGGAGGAAGCGGGGAGAGCCAGGCGTGCTGGGCGGCGACCACCCGGTCGGCAGGGAGGAACGCGAGCGCGCCACCGCCGTTGCCCTCGCCCAGCATCAGGCTGAGCGTCGGGGTCTCGACGTTGACGAGCGTGCCCAACGTACGCGCGATCTCGCCGGCGATGCCGCCGTTCTCAGCCTCCGCCGACAGCGCCGCGCCGGGGGTGTCGATGACGGTGACGACGGGGAGCCCGAGCCCGGCGGCGAGCTTCATCCCGCGCTGCGCCTCGCGCAGTCCCTCCGGGCCGAGCGGCTGGTGTGCCTGCTCGCGCCGGTCCTGGGCCAGCACCAGGCACGGCGCCGACCCGAAGCGCGCCAGCGCGATGATCAGGCCCGGGTCCCGCTCGCCCTGCCCGGTGCCGTTGAGGGGTACGACGTCCGAGGCGGCGATCCGGAGCAGCGCCCGTGCCCCCGGCCGGTCCGCGCGGCGGGACCGCGTGATCGCATCCCAGGTGTCGACCGCCGAGAAGTCGGCCCCGTCGGCCGAAGCGTCACCGGCTGACCTCTCGGCCGACGCGAGCGACGTCTCGGCCGACGTGGGTGGCTTCTCGGGCCGGAGCTCGAGGATCGTCAGGACGCGGTCGACGAGCCCGGCGAGCTCGTCGGGAGGTACGACGCCGTCGACGAGGCCGTGGGCGAACAGGTTCTCCGAGACCTGGACGCCGGAGGGGAAGGGGCGGCCGTTGAGTACCTCGTAGACCTTCGGACCGAGGAACCCGAGGAGTGCCGCGGGCTCGGCGACGGTGACGTGGCCCAGGGATCCCCACGAGGCCATCACGCCGCCGGTGGTGGGGTGGCGCAGGTAGACGAGGTAGGGGAATCCGGCGGCCTTGTGGCGGGTGACGGCCTCGGCGATGCGCACCATCTGCACGAACGCCGGCGTACCCTCCTGCATCCGGGTCCCGCCCGACGCCGGGCCGGCCAGCAGCGGCAGCCCCTCGCGGGTCGCCCGGTCCACGGCTGCGATCAGCCGCTCCGCCGACGCGCGCCCGATCGACCCGGCCAGGAACCGGAACTCGGAGAGCACCACGGCCACCCGCCGCCCGGCGATCCGGGCCTCGCCGGTGACCACCGACTCGTCGGTCCCGGCCCGCTCCCGGGCGCGCGCCAGGTCGGCGGCGTACGCCTCGGGGACCTCGCCGTGGGCGGGCGGGATGTCCCAGGACGTCCAGGTGCCGGGGTCGAGAACGAGGTCGATCAGCTCATCGGAGGTCAGGCCCATGGATCGGACGATACCCAGGAATTGGCTCAGTGGCTGAGCCTGTCCCGAGGAGCGACACCAGATGCGTTAGTCTATTAACTCAATAGACAATGCGAAGGAGTCTGGAATGAACGCCCCCACGAACCCCGAGCTCCTCTGGTACCTGCCCAACTTCGTCGAGACCGGCCATCGTGGCGACACCGCGTCGCCGGAGGAGGGCTACGGCACCCTCGACTACCAGGTCGGCCTCGCCGAGGCGGTCGAGAAGGCCGGCTGGACGGGTGCCCTGCTCGGCACCAGCTGGGGGAGGCCGGACACCTTCACCGTCGCGACGGCCCTGGCTGCGCGCACGACGACCTTCGAGCCGCTCATTGCGATCCGCCCGGGCTACTGGCGCCCAGCCAACTTCGCCACCTCGGCCGCCACCCTCGACCAGCTCAGTCGTGGTCGGGTACGCGTCAACATCGTCTCCGGCCAGGACGACCTGGCCGCCTATGGCGATCGCGAGGACTCACGTGCGGCCCGCTACGCGCGGACCAAGGAGTTCATGCGGCTGGTGCGGCGGCTGTGGACCGAGGAGAACGTGACCTTCGACGGCGACCACTTCCAGGTCGCCGACTCCACCATCATCCCGCGTCCGTACGCCACCGAGGACCGCCCGCACCCCAGGCTCTACTTCGGCGGCGCGTCCCCGGAGGCCGAGGCGGTGGCCGCGACCGAGGCCGATGTACAGCTCTTCTGGGGTGAGCCGCTGGACGGCATCGCCGAGCGGGTCGAGCGCCTGCAGGGCCTCGAGCAATCGCTGGACCGCGACCTCGCGCCCCTGGAGTTCGGGCTGAGGATCACCACGCTGATCCGGGACACCCGCGAGGAGGCCTGGCGTGACGCGGAGGAGAAGGTACGCCGGATGGCCGACTCCGTCGGGGACCGCGAGTTCCGCCGGTCGGGCCGGGCGGCGGTCGGGCAGAGCCGGCTCCTCGACCTCGCCGACCGTGGCGACGTGCTCGACGAGTGCCTCTACACCGCTCCTGGGAAGTACGGCGGCGGTGGCGCCGGAACCACCTGGCTGGTCGGCTCCGCGGACGACGTCGCCGCCGCGCTCGGCCGCTACCAGGAGCTCGGCGTGACCCACTTCGTCCTCTCGGACACGCCCTACCGGACCGAGGTGGCCCGGGTCGGCGAGGCGCTGATCCCGAGGCTCCGCGAGGCGGACCGGGTCGCGCTAACGGGGCCAAACGGCGTACGTCGGGCGTAGTTAACCGGAAAGACACGCTCCTGACCTGGGAAAACCGTTGGTAGCTGGAGGGTGTTCGCTCTATTCTGGTAGCACCCGGTTTCGCCGCCGGGTGCCACCACTTGACCTTTTGAAGGGCCCACCATGAGCACGCAGCACTCGACCACCGCCCCGGCGGCCTGGTCGCTGACCGCTGCGCACGAGCGCGACCCTCATGCCCGCGGGAGCCGACAGTGACCTGGGTGCATAGCCGCACCGGATCACTCCGGGCCGCTCCTGCGAGACATGTCTGTCTCGTCGGGGCGGCCCTTTTTGTTTCTGTCCGATCAGCACGCGATCCCTATCCGACTCTCCTGGGAGGTAACCGAGTATGACCACGACCATGGGCGCCGTGACCCTGTATAACGCCTCCTTCGAGCCGCTCGGAAGGGTCTCGTTCAAGCACGCCGTGCGGATGCTGTTCCGTGAGGTGGCGGTAGTTCACGAGCAACAGGGCGACAAGATGATCGGGCCACATCCATGGCCCAAGGCGGTGCGGCTGGTCCGTTATATCGCCATGCATTGGATGTACCGGCCGGCCGGCTACTCCCGCGAGGGAGTGCTCAAGCGCGACCAACATCGTTGTGCCTACTGCGGCGGCCACGCCCGCACCATCGACCACCTGCTGCCACAGTCACGCGGCGGCAGATGGACGTGGATGAACACCGTGGCGGCGTGCGGCAAGTGCAACGGCCGCAAGGGCAACCGCACCCCCGAGGAGGCCCACATGGTCCTCCGCATCGAGCCGTACGTCCCGACCCGTGCCCAGCTTGCCGCCATCATCTGACCCGCCGAAAGGTCGGTTTCTGTCCCCGAACGTTCCGAAAGGTGACGTCTCGATGGCAGAAACTGACCCTTCGGCGTCAGAATGCGACCTCTCGGCGAGGAAAATGTCGTGTCGACTTGACGCAGCATTAATAAGTACGATGGACTAACAAACATGTCCAAGGCGAGACGTCGTACGTTGCGGCCGATCGGTAAGTTGCTGCAGGAAGATGCGCGGCGGCATCACCGATCCCTGGTGCTCCAGCACCTCTTCGCGGTGGGTCCGGCGAGCCGCGCCGACCTGGCTCGAGCCTCCGGTCTGACCCGGGCGACGGTCTCCGATCTGGTGGGCAGCCTGCTCGAGGACGGGCTCGTCGAGGAGCTCGGCGCGCCGGTGGAGAGCCGGGTCGGGAAGCCGCCGATGCTGGTCGGTCTCGCCGCCGACGCCACGCACATCGTGACCATCGACGTCTCCGGTGACGACCAGGTCGCCGGAGCGGTGCTCAACCTGACCGGCGATGTCGTCCATCGCACCACCAGGTGCCGCGAGGGCCGCACCGGAAGCGAGGCCGTACGCCTCGTGAAGGAGCTGGTCACCGAGCTGATCGCGAGCACCGACCGGCCGATCCTCGGCATCGGGATCGGTAGCCCCGGTGTCGTCGCAGCCGACGGCACCGTGGTCGCCGCGCCCAACCTGGGCTGGACCGATGTCGCGCTGGCCGACCAGGTGCGCCGTGAGACCGGCCGACCGACGTACGTCGCCAACGACGCCAACACCGCAGTGCTGGGGGAGTACACCTTCGGCCAGTCCGGCGACGGCGGCCTGATGCTCATCCGGGTCGGCACCGGTGTCGGTGCGGGGCTGGTGCTCGAAGGGGCGCTGCTGCACGGGTTCGTCGACGCCGCCGGTGAGGTCGGGCACGTGACCGTCGACCCCGAGGGTCCTCGGTGCGCATGCGGCCGACAGGGCTGCCTGGAGACCTTCCTCGCGGTGCCGCGCCTGCGGGAGCGACTCGAGACAGCCCACGACGATGCGCTCGTGGAAGCCGGCGAACATCTTGGAAAGGCATTGGCCCCTGTGGTCGGAACCCTGAATCTTCACGAGCTGGTCCTCTCCGGGCCGGCCGATCTCCTGGACGGACCGCTGCGCGAGACCGCCGACCGGATCATCCGCGAGCGGACGATGCCGGTCAGCGGCGAGCCGCTGGAGTTCCGTACGTCGACGCTCGGCGAGGACGTCGTCATCGTCGGCGCCGCGGTGCTGGTCCTCGCCGGTGAGCTGGGGGTGTCGTGATGTCTTCCCCGACCACCGTCGAGACCCTGGCGCTGCGCGTCCAGGTCTCCGCCTTCGCCGGCCCGACCCTGCCGCCCGGCTACGCCGAGCTGCTCCGCGAGGGTCTGGGCGGGATCTGCCTCTTCGGCCCCAACACCGAGGCCGGTGAGGATTCCGTACGCAGCCTGGCGGCCGAGATCCGGGCCGCATCCGCCGAGGGCGGCTGGGCGCCGGTGATCACCATCGACGAGGAGGGCGGGGATGTCACCCGCCTGGAGGCGCTCACCGGTTCCTCGGTGCTCGGTGCCGCCGCCCTCGGCGCGGCCGACGACCTGGCGCTGACCGAGGAGACCGGCCGGGCGGTCGGGTTGCGGCTGGCGCGAGCCGGCATCAACCTCAACCTGGCACCGGTCGCCGACGTGAACTCCAACCCCGACAACCCGGTGATCGCGACCCGGTCGTTCTCCCACGACGCCGGCGTGGCGGCCAAGCACGTCGCGGCATGGGTGAAGGGCCTGGAGTCGACCGGGGTCGCCGCCTGCGTCAAGCACTTCCCCGGCCACGGTGACACCGGACAGGACAGCCACGTCGCCCTCCCCGTCCTCGACGCCCCTCTGGACACCCTGCGAAGCCGTGAGCTGGTCCCGTTCCTGGCGGCCGCCGAGGCCGGCGCGGCCTCGGTGATGACCTCCCACATCGTGGTGCCCGCCCTCGACCCCGAGCTGCCCGGAACGCTCTCCGCGCCGGTGCTGGGACTGCTGCGCGAGCTGGGCTACGACGGCCCGATCGTCTCCGACGCCCTCGACATGGCCGGTGCCTCGGCGAGCCGGGGGATCCCCGCCGCGGCGGTGCTCTCGCTCAAGGCAGGCGCCGACCTGCTTCTCCTCGGCCCCGACAAGCCCACCTCGCTGGTCCACGAGACGACCGCCGCGATCGTGGCCGCAGTCGAGTCCGGTGAGCTGCCGCTGGAGCGGCTCCAGGACGCGGTCGCCCGCATCGACCGGCTGCTCGCCGACCTCGCCGACGCGCAGCAGCGTCCGGACGGCGAGCTCGACCCTCGGTTCGAGGAACGCTCCGTCGAGGGCGCTCGCCGGGCGCTCGCGACGGCCAGCGACGACATCAGCGAGATCCCGCACCTCGCCGGAGCCCAGGTCGTGACCGTCGACACCGAGGCCAACATCGCCGTGGGCGACGTGCCGTGGGGGCTGCCGCCGGACATCGTGATCCGTCCCGGCGACCCGCTCCCGGATCTCCCCGACGCACCCCTCATCGTGCAGGTACGTGACGCGCACCGCCGTCCCGAGGTCGGCCGGACCGTCGCCGAGCTCCCGGGCGTCGCGGTGCTGGTGGAGTGGGGGTGGCCCGGGGCGTACGACCGGAGGGGCGTGCCACGACTGTGTCCACAGGGGTTCTCCCTGCCGGGCGTGGCCGCTGTGACCGAGGTGCTGCGACGATCGGGCTGGAACCGATGAACGGCGCACGGGTGGGCCTCGACATCGGCGGCACCAAGATCCACGGCATCGCGATCGGCGCCGACGGGGCGGTGCTGGCCGAGGACCGAGCCGCTACCACCCCCGGTGGCGAGGGCGTCGTCAAGAGCGCGGCCGCGGTGGTCACGAGCCTGCGTGACGCGCTCGACGGCGGCGAGATCCGCTCGATCGGGGTCGGCATCCCCGGCATCGTCGACACCCGCGCCGGCACCGTGAAGCATGCGGTCAACCTGGGCCTGGACGGCGACGCCTTCCCGCTCGCGGAGCTGCTCGGCGCCCGCACCGGAGCGGTCGTCACCCTCGAGAACGACACCAACGCGGCGACCCTCGGCGCGCACGCCGTCGAGGACGTCGACGACCTGGTCTACCTCTCGCTCGGCACCGGCCTGGCGGCCGGCCTCTACCTCAGCGGCGCGCTCCGCCGAGGCTTCCACGGCGCCGCCGGGGAGGTCGGGCACCTCCCGGTCGACCCGGAGGGCCCGGTGTGCGGGTGCGGCCAGCGCGGCTGCCTCGAGCTGGTCGCCTCCGGTGCCGCGCTCGCGGCGGCCTGGCCGACGGCCACCGGCCACCCCGCCGCGGCGCTCTTCGCCGCAGCCTCCTCGGGCGACCCGGCGGCCGTGATCGTGCGGGACCGCTTCGCCGACGGCGTCGCCGCGGCCGTACGCTCCCTCGCTCTCGCCGTCGACCCCGAACGCGTCGTCATCGGCGGGGGTGTCGCGACGGTCGGCGAGCCGCTGCGGGAGGCGATCGCGCTCGCGCTGGTCCGGCAGACCGAGACGTCCCCCTTCCTCGCCTCCCTCGAGCTCGCCTCGCGCCTGCGGGTGGTCTCGGCCGCCCCGGTCGCCGCCATCGGCGCCGCCCTGATCACCCCGACGAAGGACTGACATGGAAGTAGTTGTCCTCGACACCCCCGCCGAGGTCGCATCCCTCGCCGCGGACACGATCGAAGACGTCGTACGCCGCCGGGCGGCCGCCGGCACCCCCGCGGTGCTCGGGCTGGCCACCGGCTCGACGCCTCTGGCGACGTACGAGGAGCTCATCCGGCGCGCCCGGGACGGTCGCGGGCCGTCCTACGACGGCGTGGAGACGTTCAACCTGGACGAGTACGTCGGCCTGCCCAACGGGCACGAGCAGTCCTATCTGGCGACCATCCGGCGCGAGTTCACCGACGCGATCGGCATCCCGCCCGAGCGGGTCCACGGTCCCGACCCGACCGAGGAGACGCTGCCGACGGCCGGGGAGCGCTACGAGGCGGCGATCGTGGCCGCGGGCGGGATCGAGGTACAGATCCTCGGCATCGGCTCCGACGGCCACCTGGCCTTCAACGAGCCCGGCTCGTCGCTGGCCTCGCTGACCCGGATCAAGACGCTCACCGCGACGACGCGCAAGGACAACGCGCGCTTCTTCGGCTCACCCGACGCGGTGCCGCACCACGTGCTCACCCAGGGCCTGGGCACCATCACCCGAGCCGGTCATCTGCTCCTCCTCGCCACGGGGGAGGGCAAGGCGGAGGCGGTCGCCGCCGCGGTCGAGGGCCCGCTCTCGGCGACCTGCCCGGCGTCGGTCCTGCAGCTCCACGGCCACGTCTCGGTCCTCCTCGACGAGGCCGCGGCCTCCCGGCTCGTACGCCGCGACTACTACCGCGAGGTCTACGCCGGGAAGCCGGACTGGCAGGGGCTCTAGAGAGCGTCGCGGAGCCGCTCGGCGGCGGTCTCCGGCGGGATGTCGTTGACCCAGAGCGCGACGCCGGACTCGATGCCGGCCAGGTACTTCAGCCGCCCCGGAGCCCGCCGGATGGTGAAGATCTCGGCCGCCAGGTGCCAGGTGTCCTCCCGGCCGGTCGGAGCCTGCTGCCAGCCGGCGATGTAGGGCACCGGGCCGGCGTCGTCGAGCCCGTCCATCCGCCGCAGGCACTCCTGGTAGAGCGCGGCGAGGTCGTCCATCTCGTCGGCGGTCAGTCCGGGCAGCGAGCCCACGTGGCGCCGCGGCACGACACGGATCTCGTAGGGCCAGCGGCCGGCATAGGGCACGTACGCCACGAACGTCCCGTTCTCGGCCACGATCCGCGACCCGTCGGCGATCTCGTCGGCGAGCACCGCACACTGCAGGCACTCGCCGGTCTCCTCGCGGTGGGCGTCGGCGGCGTTCACGAGGGACTCGATCCGCGGCGGCAGCACCGGCATGGCGTAGATCTGCCCGTGCGGGTGCTGCAGCGTCACCCCGATCTCCTCGCCGCGGTTCTCGAAGCAGAAGACGTACGCCACCTCCGGCATCGCCGTCAGCTGCTCGGTGCGGTGCGCGAGCGCCGCGAGCACCGTCCGCACCCGCTCGGGAGGAAGGTCCACGAAGCTCTGCTCGTGGTCGCTGGTGAAGCAGACGACCTCGCACCGGCCACGCCCCGGCTGAGAGACGAACGGCTCCCCGGTCGCCTCGCCGACCGCGACCGTCGAGAGCGCCGGGAACCGGTTCTCGAAGGCGACGACGTCGTAGCTCTCGGCCGGGATCTCGGTCAGCCGCCCATCGACCGACGGGCACAGCGGGCACTCGTCCGAGGGTGGCTTGAACGTACGCGTCTGCCGGTGCCCCGCCACCGCCGTCCAGGTCGCGGTCAGCCGGTCCCAGCGCAGCTGCGACCCGCCCGCCCGCGGCTCCAGCGGCCGCTCGTCGTGCACCGACCGCAGCGTCGGCTGCTCGTCGAAGAACCAGATCTCGCGTCCGTCCGCCAGCTTCGCTGACGTGGCCACAGGGGTGTTCGGCATGCGCCCAGTATCGCCTGCGCCGGGCTACTTGCTGACGCAGGCCTGGGCTGCGCCCTGGGAGACGTTGCCGTTCTCCCCGAGGGAGCGGACCTGGATGCAGACCTTGGTGGCACCGTCGAGGCGTACGACCGCCTTGGGCCGGTCCACGTTGCCGCTGGTGGAGTTGTCGCCGACCCACTTGTAGCCGGTCGCTCCGGGCACGCCGGACCAGGTGAATACGGCGCGGTTGCCCTTGAGCGTGCCCTTGACCTTGCCCGGGGCGGCCGGGCCGGTGACACCGGGGAGGTCGGTCTCGACGGGCGGGGGCGGGACCTCGTCGGGCTTCTCGTCGTCGCCGCCGCGGGAGAGCACGATGCCGATGGCGGCGGCGATGAGGAAGAGGACGACGACGCCGATGATCGCCGGGGTCTTGCTGCGGCTCTCCGGGCGCGCGCCGGTGAGGACCGAGGGGCCTTCCTCCGCCCGCGGGTAGCTGAACCGGGTGCGGTCGGCCGAGGCCGAACCGGCATCCGCCACCGGCGCCGACGCGAGCGAGGCCGGCGGCTGGGTGATCGGCGCCTGCGCGATCACCTGGGACGGCGGCTTGAGCTCGGTGGCCTTCTCCATCTCCGGGTCGGAGGGCGGAGAGGGGAGACGCGAACGGCCCGAGCCCGTGGTCGGACCCTCACCCCGCGCGGCCGGGATGTCGGGAACGACCGGGATCGACCCGCTGCCGCCGGCATCGCGGTCGAGGACCTGCACCTCGGTGCGTCCCAGCCGCAGCTCCTGCTCGATCCGCTGGAAGTGCCGGGCCAGGTCGAGGACCGTCCTCGGCCGGTAGGCCGGGTCCTTCGCCATCGCCTGCTGGAGGACGCGGTCGAGCGAGGGCGGCACGTCCGGGCGCCCGGTTGCCGGCGGCGCCGTGTGCAGGATGCGGGAGAAGACGGCGCGGTCGGAGTTGTTGCCCCGCTCCGCGAACGGCGAGCGGCCTACGAGCAGGTGCCAGACGGTCGCGGCCAGCGAGTAGACGTCGGAGGCGACCGAGCCGTTGGACGCCGAGGTGAGGACCTCGGGTGGCGACCACGGCAGCGAGACCCCGATGTCACCCTCGTCGTCGCGCGGGCGGCCGGCGATACCGAAGTCGGCCAGGCCGGGCACGTCGTAGCGGGAGAGCAGGATGTTGGACGGCTTGATGTCGCGGTGGATGATCCCGGCGCGGTGGGCGGTCTCGACGGCCGAGGCCATCTGGATCCCGAAGCGCAGCGCGTCCTGCACCTTCATCGGGTTGTTGCGGACGCGGGCACCGAGGTCGGCGTTGGGGTAGTAGCCCATCACCAGGTAGGGGCGGCCGTCCGGCGTCTCGCCGGCGCTGTGCACCGGCACGATGAACGGGTGCTCGGCCAGCTCGGCCATCACCGCCGCCTCCGCGGCGAACTGCGCCCGCTGCGCCTCGGCGAGGTCGGAGGACCGCATCAGCTTCACCGCGACCCGGACCTTCGGGTGGTGGCGCTCGTAGAGGTAGACGTCGGCGAAGCCGCCCGAGCCGAGCCGGCCCAGGCAGGTCATCCCCGGCAGCTCGGGACCGAGCTCGGGGTGTGGTGTCTGGGTCACCCGAGGACCTCGTACGTCAGGTTGATGGAGCCGGCGAGGCTCACCACGGCGCCGGGCTCCAGGGCGTACTCCTCCATCGGCCGCATCTGCTGCGGCCGCCCACCGGGCAGGGTCAGGTAGGTTCCGTTGGCGGAGCCGAGGTCGCGGACGAGCACCTGCCACTCCTCCAGGCGCACCTCGGTGTGCAGCCGGCTGATGTCGGGCAGCATCACCTTCACCAGATGCGGAGGTACGCCACCGGCCCCCGTGTTGCCACTGGCATCGGCGCGCGGCGACCGCCCGAAGACGGCACCTCGGTCCAGGATGACGACTCGGCCGTCACCCAGCTTGAGCTGGCCCAGCGCGGGGCGCGGGACCGACACCGGCTGCTGGTGCGGCGGCAGCGCCATCCGGCAGATGCGGCAGGTCGGGGAGTAGGGCGGTGAGGCGTGGCCCTGCGGGCAGTAGACCGCCCACACGGTCGGTCCGCCCGCCGGCGGCACCGGGGTCGGCGTCGCGACGTCGCGCACGCGGGTCGCCATGTCGTTGGGCGGGGTGGGCGACGGCGCAGGCGCCGGCGCGGGCATCGGCGGAGGAGGCGCGGTGGGCCGCGGCGCGGGCGGTGTCGCGGGCGGGGGTGAGGGCTGCCGGTCCGGCGGACCCCACGCGTTCGGGTCGGGCTTCTTGGCACCCTTCTTCCGCCACGGAAGCCCGTCGATGATGCCCTTCTTGGACTCGGGCGCAGGCTGGGGCGGCGCCACCGGTGGCGGCGGCACGGGCGACGGGGGAGGGCTCTGGAACGAGGGGGCGCTCGGCATGGCCGGAGGAGGCGCGGCGGGCGGCGGAGCGGCGGCCAGATCCGAGCGCCGGATGGTGTGGTCCAGCGGCGGCGCCATGGTCGAGTCGACGTGCTGCTGCACCTGGACATAGAAGTTGGGGTCGAAGACGACGTCCAGCGAGCGGGCGTGGGCGGTGTCGACCAGCGGCTGGTCCTCCTCCATCCCGCCCCAGGCCCCGTTGGCGAGCTCGGCCCGCTCGGGGACGGCGGCGAAGTGGCCGTCGGCCCACCTGCCGGCGACGTCGATGCCGTCGATGAAGACCGGCACCTCATTGACGACGGCGGTCACCTTGGCGGGGGAGCGCACGGCGTACCGCACGCGTGGGCCCTCGCGCCCGACCAGCGCGAAGCCGGGGGCGCGTGGCCCGTCGGCGGAGAGCAGACCGGCGATCGCGTCAACCGGGTGGGGGTCGGCCAGCGCTGCCTGGACGCCGGTGACCCGCGGGTCACCGGGCCCGAGCTGGACGAGCGCCCAGCACTGGTCGCCCTTCAACGCGAGCCAGTGCCCAGCACAGTAGGTAGCGGTATCACTCATGGGACGAGGAGGCGTCGACTTCCGTCGGGACGGCGAAGAGCGAGGGAGGGGGTGTCACGAGTACCACGGTGACATTGTCGCGCCCACCCGAAGCAACCGCAGCGTCCACCAGCCTCTGGGCCAGGTTGTCGATGCTTCCGCCGACACCGAGCGTCTTGGACGCGATCTCATGGATCTCGTGGTCCTCGAGCTCGCCGGTGAGGCCGTCGGAGCAGAGCAGGAAGATGTCGTCGGGCGCCACGGTCATCAGCCAGGTGTCGGCCTCGGGAGACGGGTAGGTGCCGAGCGACCGGGTGATGACGTTGCGCAGCGGGTGGACACGGGCCTCCGCGGCGGTGATCATGCCCGCCTCGACCATGGCCGCGACCTCGGAATGGTCGATGGTCACCTGCGTGACGCCGGCCGGCGAGAGCCGGTAGACGCGCGAGTCGCCGACGTTGAACACCAGCCAGTGGGGAGCGCCCTCGAACTCGACGAGCGCCACGCCGGTCAGGGTCGTACCCATGCCCTGCTTCTCGGAGTTGCGAGCCGCCTCCGAGGTGATCGCGGAGTTGGCGGCGTGGACGGCGTCCTGGATGTCCTCGGGAACCGGGCAGATCGTCGCGAAGCGGCTCTGGAAGGTCTCCACCGCGAGAGCGCTGGCCACGTCGCCACTCGCATGACCGCCCATCCCGTCGGCGACGACGGCCACCGCGGGCAGCATGACGAACGAGTCCTCGTTCACCTCGCGGACCCGGCCGACATCAGTCGCCCCCGCGGCACGCAGGGCTGGGTAAGCGGTCATGCTGTTCCTTTGCGGAGCCATGTATCGAGACATCCCAGGCAGGATGCGAAATAGTGGTGCTGGAAGCGGACACTTTAGAACATCCCGTACGGTATCGGTGAGCGTGTTCACTGAGCCGTGTGCCACGTTTGGCTAGTTCGTGTGGCTTCTTACCCTGAGGCGCGCCTAGAGTAAGCCAGGCTTTTCGCGTCGGCTGGCCATTTGGCATGGAAGGACTTGGGGAGAGTCTTGGTGGCACGTTTCGGGATGGCGCCCGGGTGGATGCGGCGTCATCGGACCTCCATCGCGTCCTGGGCAGCTCTTGCCGTCGTTGCGAGCGGGTTGACCGTCTACGCGATCCAGTCGACCGGCTACCCCGTGCACAAGGCCGATCTCGACGACGGCGGCATCTGGGTCACCAACCAGTCCTGGGGCACGCTGGGCCGCCAGAACCGCCCCGTCGCCCAGCTCGACGGTGTCGTCTGGGCGGGCAACGAGACCGGGTCCAGGTCCGAGCGTGCCGGTCTCGACGTGGTGCAGAACGGCATCGCGGTGGCCTCCGTCGACCGCGACGCCCGCACCATCACGCCGGTCAACACCAAGCTCGCCGAGGGCATCGACGACGACGCGGTGACCGTGAAGGACAGCCGCGTGGTGATGGGTGGCAACACCATCGGCGTCGCCGAGCAGAAGACCGGCAAGGTCTGGCTCACCTCCGTCGACCCGACCGCCGGCGTCGGCGACCTCTCCGACCTCTCCGGCTCCACCAAGCCCACCGAGACGGTCGGCGCCGACGCGGTGCTCACCATCGGCACCGACGGGACCGCGTACGCCGTCTCGGCCGCCAAGCGGACGCTGACCGCCTTCGCCCCGGACGGTGAGCGGTTCGCCGACCCCGAGGAGACCAAGCTCCCGAAGGCTCCGGAGTACGCGGAGACACCGACCTCGGCGACCGTCGTCGGTGACCATGTCATCACCCTCGACCAGGCCGGCTGGCTGCTCGGCGCCTCCAAGGGCTCCGACATCGCCGTCGACTTCGGTGACACCGCGGAGAGCGCGGTCCTCCAGCAGCCCTCCGTCAAGGCCAAGGACGTCCTCGTCGGTGACGGGGAGGGCCTCAAGGCCGTCGACCTGCGCAACGGTGAGATCCGCCGTATCGCCGAGTCCGCCGGCGACCCGGCGGCCCCCGTACGTCTCGGCGACTGCATCTTCGGTGCCTGGGCCAACGGCTCGACCGGCTCGGTGGTGACCCAGTGCGGAGAGGGCGAGCCGATCCTGGGCGAGATCCCGACGCTCGGCCCGGCCGCGGAGCTGGAGTTCCGGGTCAACCGTGGCCAGCTGGTGCTCAACGACCTGCGCAACGGTGATGTCTGGGAGATCGACGGCGCCGACATCAAGAAGATCTCCAACTGGGAGGCGTTCCAGCCGCAGACCCAGAAGCAGAACCAGAAGAAGGACAAGCAGCAGCAGCAGACCAAGGCCGCCCAGGCGCCGAAGGCCAAGGACGACCAGCTCGGTGCCCGCGCCGGACGCACCACGGTCCTGCACGTCCTCGACAACGACTCCTCGGCCAAGGACTCGATCCTGAGCGTCGTCTCGGTCGGCGAGGCCTCCGTCAAGGGCGTCGAGGCCACCATCGCCCCCGACCGGCAGTCGGTCCTGGTGACCGCCCCCGAGTCGGCGCAGGGGAAGAAGACCAGCTTCAAATACACGGTCGACGACGGGATGAAGGGCAAGGCCGGCCAGGACGACGCCAGCGTCGAGCTCAGCATCGAGGGCTCGGGCGGCACCGGCAAGCCGACGCTGCGCGAGCACTACACGCCGACCGATTACACCGTCGCGGCCGGCGGCACCGTGGAGATCCCGGTCGTCGGCGACTGGCGCGACGAGCGCTACGGCGACCCGGTCACCGCCCAGTCCCCGACCGCGTCCAAGGGCAAGGCCAGCGTGACGCCCGACGGGCTGCTGCGCTACACCGCCGCCGCGGACGCCTCGGGCAGCGAGAACCTCGGCTACCAGGTCAGCACCGGCGGCAAGCCGTCGAAGGACAAGGTGCGGATCAACATCGTCGCCGGGGCGACCACCGCCTCCCCGGAGCCGAAGGACGACGTCGCCGAGGGCACCCAGGGCTCCTGGGTGACGATCCGCCCGCTCGACAACGACATCCCCGGCGCCGATCCGTCCAACCTCGACGCGACCCTCACCCTCGCCGGCGACGTCCCGCCCAAGGGCGGCCTCGAGGTGAGCACCGACCGGGAGACCGGCGTGGTGCGGGCCAGAGGAAGCTCGCCAGGCACCTACCAGCTCAGCTACAACGCCGGTTTCGGGGCGGCGAAACCCGCCGCGGCGAAGATCCGCGTCGACGTCAAACCCGCCTCCCAGGCGGCGGACGAGCCGATCGCGACCCCGGACACGACCGCCGTCCTCGGCACCTCGACCCGCACCCTCGACGTCCTGGCCAACGACTACGACTCCCGGGGCCGGCTCCTCGCCGTGACCCATGCCGAGCCGGTCGGCGACAGCGACCTGACGGTCGCCGTGCTCGACGGGCGCTGGCTGCGGATCCAGGCGTCCAAGCCCGACATGGACCCGTCGACCCAGGCGATCCGCTACACGATCAGCAACGGCGCGGCCGAGGCCGAGGGATCGGTGACGGTGAGCCAGCGACCGGCGTTGCGCGGCGCCGAGAACGCCCCCGAGGCGGTCGACGACGAGGCCACGGTCCGGGCCGCCGACTCCGTCTCGATCCCGGTCCTCGACAACGACTCGACGCCCTCGGGTGACCCGGTCGGCCTGGTCGTGGACCAGACCATCGAGACCAAGGGCCAGCTGCAGGTGCTGGGCCAGCCCACGGTCGGTGAGGCCTACATCGACGGCAACCGGGTCCGCTACGTCGCCCCCGACGACGTGAAGGGGCCGGTCGACGTCGATGTCCGCTACGTCGTGCAGAACACCGGCGACCCCTCCGCGGAGCACTCCTCGGGCAACATCCGCATCCACGTCAAGCCGCTGCCGAAGAAGAAGGCGGACAACTCCGCGCCCGCGCCGAAGGCGCTGGAGTCGCGGGTGGTCCAGGGCGACGAGGTCACGCTGCGGCTGCCCACGGTCGGCACCGACCCCGACGGCGACTCGGTCTCGGTGACCAGGATCAACAGCGCGCCCTCCTACGGCCGCGTCCTGGCCCACGGCGCCAACACGATCACCTACCAGGCCTTCCCCAACGCCGCGGGCACCGACGAGTTCACCTACGAGGTCAGCGACCCGTTCGGTGCGGTCGCGACCGGCACCGTGCGGATCGCCGTCGTCGCGCCCGGCGCGCCCCAGCGGCCGGTCGCCGTCGACGACCTGGTCACGCTCGACCCCTCCAAGAAGCTGACCTACGACGTGCTCGCCAACGACCTGCGTACGCCGGGGACCGAGCTGCACCTCGCCTCGACCGACGCGACCGAGGGCTCCAACGTCAAGCAGCGCTCCGACGGCATCGTCACGGTCCAGGGTGGTTCCGGGGAGCCGTTCCAGCACGTCCCCTACCGCGCCACCACGGGTCTCCACGAGGACACCGGCGAGCTCGCGATCCGCTATCAGGAGGGCTACGACAACCCGCCGATGGCGGGGATCGTGGTCGCCCATCCCGAGGGCGACTCGTCGACCACCACCGTCGACGTGATGACCAAGGTGACCGACATCGACGACTCGCTCGAGGACCTCACCGTCGACGCGGTCAAGGGTCCGTCGGTCGGGGAGGACGAGTCCAAGCCGAAGATCGACGACGGCAAGGTCACCCTGCCGGTCGGCGACAACACCCGGGTGTGGACCTACCGGGTCACCGACCCCGACGGCGCCCAGGCGGTCGGCTCGATCTACGTCCCCGCGCGTCCCAAGGACGCTCCCTACCTGAAGCCGGGCTCCGAGCTCCAGCTCAACCCTGGCGAGACGAAGAACGTCGACATCACCGACTACGTCGAGGACCCCGAGGGCGACCCGGTCGTGCTGACCACGACCGACAAGATCGTGGCCGCTCCCGAGGGCATGCTCAACACCGGCGACACCACCGCGACGACCGTCAAGGTCACCGCCGGCGAGACCAAGGGTCCGGCGACCCTCACGTTCGAGGTCGCCGACCGCGAGAAGATCACCTCCGCCGACGCCCACCTCTCGGTGATCTCGCTGCCGGTCCAGATCGGCAAGGAGGAGCCGGAGATCAACTGTCCGAGCACCCCGGTCGAGGTCCCGGAGAGCGGCAACGGCGCGCTGGTCGACATCGCCGCCATCTGCCACGTGTGGACCGCCGACCCGGGCGACGCCGACGACCTCGACTTCACCGCCGAGGTCGGCGACGGGCTCGACGGGGTCGAGGTCAAGCCCGAGGACGGCGGTCTGCGGCTCACCGCTGAGCACGCCGACGCCGGCGCCCAGGGCGCCCTGGAGATCGGCGTCGAGGGCACGGACGCGACCGGACAGCTCCTGGTCACCGTCATCGCGCTGCCCGCCCCGTCGCTCTCTCCGATCAAGCCGCTGCAGACCGAGGCCGGAAAGACGGTCGCCATCGACCTGGCCGACTATCTGCAGACACCGGTGCCGTCGGAGTCGCAGGAGATCGTGGTCACCAAGCTCGACCCGGTCGACGGCGACTCGCCCGACATGGGCAAGGCCAGCGGCTCGAAGATCACCTTCAACACGCCCGAGGAGGGCCACGGCCACTACCGCTACGCGATCGAGGTCAGCGACTCCGGCAAGGACTCCAAGCGGGTCAAGGCCACCGGCGTCATCGAGGTGGACGTCATCGACGTCCCCGGCGCGCCGACGGGGCTGCGTACGACCTCCGACTTCCTCTCCAACGTGGTCGCGCTGTCGTGGAACGCGCCGAAGGACAACGGCGACGACCCGATCCAGCGCTACGAGGTGGAGGCCAACGGCGACCACGTCCAGGACTGCCCGTCGACCTCGTGCCGGATCACCGGGCTGAAGAACGGCGTCGTCTACGACTTCCGCGTGCGCGCGGTGAACTCCGTCGGCCCGAGCCGTGAGTGGAGCAACTCGGCAGAGGGCGAGCCCGACGCCTACACCGGCCCGGTGCAGAACCTTCGCGTCACCCGCCAGCGCGACCACCAGGTCGAGCTGAGCTGGAGCAAGCCGGCGCCGTGCGACTGCTCGGACGTGCAGAAATACCGGATCAGCTGGCCCGGCGGCGGCATCAAGGACATCTCCGCAGGTCAGACGACGTACGCGGCGGCGGTCAGCTCCAACGGCGACCCGGTCCAGTTCACGGTGGTGCCGCTCAACGACAAGGGCGTCAAGACCAACAAGGGTCCGACGGCGACCGTCGAGGGGATGGGTGCCGGCAAGCCGGACACCCCGGCGACCCCGACCTTCGAGTGGGCCAACACGGCCAACAACTCCGGCAAGGCGGTGACGGTCTCGTGGAGCCCGGTCGCGGCCAACGGCCCCGCCCCGGTGACCTACGAGGTACGCCGCACCGGCGGCACCGGCGAGAAGATCGTCTGCTCCTGGGTGACCGAGACCAGCTGCCGCGACGACGTCGCCAACGACGGCACGATCTACACGTACGCCGTCAGGGCCCGCAACGCCGAGGCGACTTCGCCGCGCGAGACCACTGCCGGTGGTTCGCCGGAGGCGCACATCTCCAGCTACTCCGCCGGCGGCAAGGTCGAGGCGGCCGCGACACCCGACGCGGTCTCGTTCGCGAGCGCGACCCCGACCGGGGCCAACGGCACGGCCGAGATCGTCTTCACGCCGCGGGCCTCGCACGGCAAGACCAACCGGGTCGAGTGCGTGCGCAACGGCTCCTCCTGCGGCAGCTGGACCTACCCGCCCGAGGGCGCCGGTCAGCAGACCAAGACGATCACCGGCTTCACCAACGGCACCTCGACGACCGTCCAGCTGCGCGCCTGCAACGACTCCTCCGGCGGCACCGGCGCAGGCGACTCCTGTGGCGCCCCGTCATCGAAGAACGTGACCACCTACGGTCCGCTGGGCACGCCGTCGATCTCGGCGAGCGTCGACGGAAACAAGGTCAACTGGCGGGTCAGCTACGACCCCAACGGCAAGGCCGCGACCGTCACCGTCAAGCGTGGTGGAACCGAGGTCGCGCAGTTCGGCACCGGCACCGGCGCGGGCAGCCGTTCGGGCACGGACACCGCGCCGAACTGGGACACGTCCTACACCTACACCGTGACCATCAGCGACTCGCCGCGGGCGAGCAAGTCCGACTCGGTCACGGTGCGGACCGACCCGCCGCCGGACCCGATCCTCGAGGTGAACAAGGCCGGCGAGTGCACGGGTGCATCGTGTCCGGAGCCGGACGTCGCCTGCGGCGGCACCTGCTGGTACGTCGGCTCGACGATCACCGACCTCGCCTTCCCGGGCAAGACCTGGGAGTGCAGCACCAACTCCACGACCTCGCGGTGGAACGTGACCATCGGGAGCAATGGCAAGGGCTCGGGCAGCGGCCGGGGCTGGGTCGGCGCGAACACTCCGTTCAGGGTGACCTGCTCGACGTCGGGTCGACCCACTCTTTCGAAGAACGTTACGTGGTAGGAGAGAAGAAATGACCGTCACGACCGAGCAGGCTCGTTGGTTCCACGAGACCTTCGAGAAGCTTGCCGACAACGTCGAGAAGGCGGTGCTGGGCAAGCGCAACGTGATCCGCCTGGTGCTGACCGCGCTGCTCTCCGAGGGCCACCTGCTCCTCGAGGACTACCCCGGCACGGGCAAGACCCAGCTCGCCCGCGCGCTGGCCAACACGGTCCAGGGCTCGCACGCCCGCATCCAGTTCACGCCGGACCTGCTCCCGTCCGACGTCACCGGTGTGACCGTCTACGACCAGGGCAAGGGCGCCTTCGAGTTCCACCCGGGCCCGATCTTCCACTCGATCGTGCTGGCCGACGAGATCAACCGCGCCTCCCCCAAGACCCAGTCGGCGCTCCTGGAGGTCATGGAGGAGGGCCGGGTCACCGTCGACGGCGCCACCCGCGAGGTCGGCCGGCCGTTCATGGTGATCGCGACCCAGAACCCGATCGAGCAGGCCGGGACGTACCGGCTGCCCGAGGCGCAGCTGGACCGCTTCCTGATGAAGACGTCGGTCGGCTACCCCGACCAGAACGCCACCGTCGAGCTGCTGATGAACTCCTCGGTCCGCGACCGCGCCACCCTGGTCACCCCGATCATCACCGCCCCGACGGTCACCCAGATGGCGGAGATGGCCGACCAGGTCTACATCGACCCCGCGATCGTCGCCTACGTCTCCGCACTGGTCGACGAGTCGCGTCGCCACAAGCACGTACGCCTCGGAGCCTCCATGCGTGGCTGCCTCGCCCTGGTGCGCACCGCCAAGGTGTGGGCGCTCGCCGAGGGCCGCTCCCAGGTGCTGCCCGACGACGTCAAGTCGCTCGCCGAGCCGGTGCTCTGCCACCGCCTGATCCTCGACCCCGAGGCGATGTTCAACGGCATCACGGTCGAGGACGTCATCGGCGACCTGCTCACCTCGGTCCCGGCTCCCACTGAGCGTGTCGCCTGAGATGAGCAGGCTCAGTGTCCGCAACACCGTTGCTGACCTGCGGAAACGACTCGCCCCGGTAACGTCCGGGG
Organism: Nocardioides sp. NPDC127514; assembly: GCF_040302125.1. Lineage (NCBI taxonomy): Bacteria > Bacillati > Actinomycetota > Actinomycetes > Propionibacteriales > Nocardioidaceae > Nocardioides > Nocardioides sp. NPDC127514. Next base: position 50,192 of record NZ_JBEORF010000019.1, read on the forward strand.
CGGGTTCGGTCTACTCGTTCGTCGCCGACCGGGTCCGTCCGTGGTTCGGCACGGTGACCTCGATCGGCTGGGGTGTGCTGCTCCTCGGCGCGCTGGCCTGGGTCGCCGCGACCGCGCTCGGCTGGATCGAGGCGGCCGTGGTGGCGATGGCTGCGCTGTTCCTCGTGATCGGTGCGGCCTTCTTCATGATCGGACGCACCCGGCTCGCGGTGGCGACCGTGGTCGAGCCGCCGCGCGTCGCCGTCGGCCAGGCGCTGACCGGCGAGCTGCGGGCCCGCAACGAGGCGCGCGGTCCGCTCGTCTCGACGAGCCTGGAGTTCCCCATCGGAGCGGGCGGGGTCACGTACGACCTGCCGATGCTGCTTCCCGGCGCCGAGCACACCGAGCTGTTCGTGGTGCCGACCCAGCGCCGCGGCGTGATCGACGTCGGTCCCGTACGGACCGTGCGCGGCGACCCCCTCGGGCTCTTCCGGCGCGTGCAGGAGTGGACCGACCGCACCGAGGTGTTCGTCCACCCGCGCACCACCCACCTGGAGCCCTTCGGGGTCGGTCTGGTCCGTGACCTCGAGGGGTCCACGGCGCAGAACACCTCGATGAGCGACCTCGCCTTCCACGCGCTGCGTGAGTACGTCCCCGGCGACGACCTGCGCCACATCCACTGGCGCTCCTCGGCACGCCACGGACAGCTGCTCGTGCGCCAGTTCCTCGACACCCGCCGCTCCCACATCGTCGTCATCGTCGACTCCTCGCCGATGTCCTACGACAGCGAGGACGAGTACGAGACCGCGATGTCGATCGCGGGCTCCCTGCTGCGGCGCGGGATCCTGGACGAGTTCGACGTCTCGTTCGCGACCGGCGACGTGCTGATGGTGCGCGCCACCGCGGCGAGCGGGGGAGGGCGTACGGCTCTCGACGCCTGCTCCCGGGCGAAGCCGCAGCAGACCAACCTGATCGAGATCACCGCCGAGGCGGCCCGGCAGGCGCCGGACGCGTCGCTGGTGATGCTAGTGACCGGGCGCTACCCGGAGTTCGTCGCGCTGCAGCGCGCGGCCGGCCAGTTCTCGGTCGATGCCACCACCGTCGCCGTACGGGTCGACTCCTCGCAGCGCGCCGGCTTCAAGGCCGTCGCCGACCTGCCCATGCTCACCCTGCCCGACCTGGACCAGCTGCCGATCGTGCTGTCGAAGGGGTTGTCCGGATGAAGAAGCACCACGCCGTCGACGCCCTCCTCCTGTTCCTTCTCGGCACCATCGCCTTCCTCGGCTTCGACGACACCTACGCCGGCTGGACCTACCTGGTCGCCGGCGTCGCCGGGCTGCTGCTCGGGATCCTCATCGCCTTCGTCGGCCGCGGGCAGCCGGTGGTCGTGCTGGCCGTCGGGCTACTGGCCGCCTTCTTCGTGCTCGGTGGCGCGGTCGCGCTGCATGGCATCGGCGACCTCTCGTTCCTCCCGGTCCCCGACACGATCGGCACCCTCGCCGACAACTCCGTGCACGGCTGGAAGCGACTGCTGACCACGCTGCCGCCGGTCGACGGCGGGGCGCTGCTGACGATCCCCTACATCCTCGGTCTCGTCGCCGGCTGCGTCGGCTTCGCGCTGGCGGTGCGGATGAAGGCGGCGCTGCCGCCGGTGCTCGTCGCATTCGCGCTGATGGCCGGCGTGATCCTGCTCGGCGTCCAGGACCCGTCCAAGACCGCCCTGCTCGGCGCGCTCTTCGGAGCGATCGCGATCACCTGGCTGTGCATCCGCGGGATGCGGGCTCGTGCCCTCGCCGCCGGTGGCCGACGCTTCTCACGGACCGCGATCGGAGCCGCCCTGTGCCTCGGCGCGGCCGGGCTGGCGTTCCTCGCCGGGCCGCTGCTCCCGGGTCTCGCGCCCGAGCGCACGGTGCTGCGCGGCGAGATCGAGCCGCCCTTCAACGTCGGGCAGTACCCGTCGCCCCTGGCCGGCTTCCGCGTCTACACCAAGGGCTACCAGACGCCCGAGGACGACCGCCGGCTCTACGAGAAGGACCTGTTCACCGTCTCGGGCCTGCCCGAGGGCACCCGGGTCCGGGTCGCCGCGATGGATTCGTACGACGGCACCGTCTGGCGCGCGGCCAACGACTCCGGCGAGACCGAAGGTCCCGACGACACCTTCCAGAAGATCAGCTCGACGCTGCGCAACCCGCTCGCCGACGGCAAGCAGGTGCGCGGCACGATCACGATCGGGGAGGACTTCGGCGGCGTCTGGGTGCCGCTGCCGACCGCGCTGACGCACATCTCGTTCGACGGTCCCGACGCCGACTCGTTCCGCTACAACCTGGCGACGTCCACCGGTGTCCTGCCGTCGGCGCTGAAGCCCGGCGACTCCTACTCCTTCACCGCCTCGGTCGCCGACGAGAAGGTCGGGGAGAAGAGCGAGACCTGGTCGGGAGGCTCGCCGATCGGCGACGAGGCCGCCCAGTTCCAGGCGCTCGCCGCCGAGTATGCCGGTGGTGGTGACTCGCCGATCACCAACGCCCTGGCGGTGGCGGAGAAGCTGAAGGAGGAGGGCACCTACACCGACGGGGAGCCGCCCAACCAGCAGTACCCGGCCGGCCACTCCCTGCGTCGGCTCGCCGACTTCACCGCCAAGGGCGGCCAGCTCGCCGGCAACGACGAGCAGTACGCCGCGCTGATGGCGATCCTGGCCAACCAGGTCGGCGTCCCGGCCCGGGTGGTCCTGGGTGCCGTCGTCGGCTCCGACGGCGTCGTCCAGGGCAAGGACATGCACGCCTGGGTCGAGCTGCGGATGTCGGACGGGTCCTGGGCCACCCTGGACTGGTCCGAGTTCATGAACACCGAGAAGCCGCCCGAGCAGAACGCGCCTCAGCCCGAGGAGCTCGTCACCGGCAAGGTCGTCCCGCCGCCGGCGCCCGTACGCCCGCCCGCGACCTCCGGCGACCCGCTGGACGAGTCGGTCAACCAGAAGGCCAACTCCCGGCCCGACGGGTTCACGCTGCCGGGCTGGCTGATCGCCGTCTTCACGTACGTCGGCATCCCGCTGCTGCTCATCGCGGCCCTGTGCGGGGCGATCATCGGCGCCAAGATCTGGCGGCGACATCGCCGGCGGACGCGCGGGACTCCGGTCGCCCGTCTCTCCGGTGGCTGGCGCGAGACGCTCGACCACGCCCGTGACTTCGGGGTCGGGGTGCCCGTCGGCGCCACCCGCCGCGAGCAGGCCTCGGCGCTGTCCGCGTCGCCGGGCATGGACGGTGCGCCCGGGCTGGCGCTGCTCACCGACACCACCATGTTCGGCGAAGCCGGGCCGCAGGACGATGAGGTCGCAGCCTTCTGGGAGCAGGTCGGGACGCTTCGCTCATCGATGTCCGACTCACGCACGAGGTGGCAGCGCATCCGGGCGGCGATCAACCCGCTCTCGCTGGTGCCGCCCCGGCTGTTCCGGAAGCGCTGAGTCAGTCACCGAGTCCGTAGTCCCTGATCGAGTCCGCCGTGATCCGGAGGACCTCGCGTGAGGTCCCCGGCATCGGCGGGTCCACGTCCGTGAGCGGCTCGGCGGTGCCCCGGATCTCGACCATCCGCGGCTTCCACGGGTCGGTGGACCCGAGATCGTCGACCACGAAGGCCACCTTGGCGTGCTTCTGGACGTTCCGGAACTTCCGTGACCGGCCCATCTCGTAGCCGCCGATGATGATCCGGTGCTCCTCGTCGATCGTGAACCCCACGGGGTTGTTCTGCAGGCCGCCGTCGGGGGCGAGGGTCGCGAGCCTGCCCAGCGGCTGGGTGCGGAGGTAGCGGAGCTGCGTGTCGGTGAACTTCATGGCACCAGCGTCGGTGCTCATGTCGGCTTGAGGTCAAGCCGGATCGGGACCGTGGGTGCCGGGTCGGTCCAGCGGTCTGACGGCGGGCCCGTCCAGGACGGAGCCGTCGGGGGAGAACCGGGAGCCGTGGCAGGTGCAGTCCCAGCTGGTCTCGGCCTGGTTCCAGTGCAGGGGGCAGCCGAGGTGGCTGCACCTGGCGCTCACTGTGTGCAGGGCGCCCGCCGGGTCCCGGTAGCCGCCGACCGTGTCGCCGTCGAGGTCGACCAAGCCGCCCTGGCCCGGTTGCAGCTCGGAGGCGGGGCGGGCCTCGGGGTCCTGACGACGGCCCGCGACGAGCTCCTCGCCGACCTTCAGATTGTCCTTGATGATTCGGCCGACGCTCCGGACGTCGCCGATCCGGCTGGCGTCGAACACCGGTAGCCACGGGTTGTCGGTGCCGGCGAGAAGATCGGCGAGCATCATCGCGGCAGCGGTCCCGCTGTTCAGGCCCCACTTCTGGAAGCCGGTGGCCACCAGGATCATCTCGCTCGTCGGTGGGTAGCCGACGTAGGGCAACCGGTCCGGGGTGAAGTAGTCCTGCGACGACCAGCGGTAGTCGATCGCCTCGACGTCGAAGGTGGTGCGGACCCAGCTCTCGAGGTCGGCGTACATCGCCTCGGTGTCGGGCTCGGCACCGGTCTCGTGGCCGTTGCCGACCACGATCAGGCCGTTCGGCCCGGGGTCCAGCCAGGGCCGGGTCGAGCGGCTGGGCGAGTCGATGCCGATCGCCATGCTGGTCGGCGCCGCGTCGCGCAGGCGGACCGCCAACCCGTAGGAGCGGGAGGGCCTGGTTCGCGCGAAGTAGCCGCCGAGCAGGCCGGGCGGGAGCAGCGATGCGACGACCACCTTGTCGGCCACCACCGTGCCGGCGTGGGTGGTGAGCTGGACGGTTCGGTCGCTCTGCTCATCGATGTCGATGACCCGCGTTCCCTCGCGTAGCTCCCCTCCGGCCGCGGTGAACGCGTCGGCGAGGCCCGCCAGGTATCTGCGGGGGTGGAAGTGGATCTGGTCGTCGAACGCAACCGCGGCCTCGACATCGAAGGGCAGGTCGGTTCGGTCGGTCACCCGTGCGGGGAGCCCGAGCCGAGCAGCGGCGCTCGCCTCGTCCTCGATCCGGGAGCGCTGGTCCGGCTGCCGGGTATAGGCCAGCGCCGGCGCTCGGGTCAGGTCGCAGCTGATCTCCAGCTCCGTGGCGAGGTCGGCGACCTGCTCGACCCCGGCGCGCATCGCACTGGCGTACAGCCGGGCGTCGTCCTCGCCGTGCCGCTCGACCAGCTCGGCGTAGATCAGCCCGTGCTGCGCGGTCACCTTTCCGGTGCTGTACCCCGTGGTGCCTCCACCCACGGTCGCAGCCTCCAGCACGGCGACCTGGAGGCCGCGCCGCTGTGCGAGGAGGGCGGTCGTCAACCCGACGATGCCTCCGCCCACCACGGCCACATCGACCGCGAGATCAGCCTTCCGCCCCGTTTCCGGGGTGGCGGACCGCGGCCTTTCGGCCGTGGCCAGCCACACGCTCGTGCGTTCCATTCAGAGTGCGCCGGGTCGATCTGCTGTTCGTCCCAGTCCCAGGCCGAGCGCCAGCATCCCTACGCCCAGCGCCAGATGAAGCCAGTTGTCGGCGCTGTTGACGGGTACGAAGTTCGCGCTGCTGCCGTGGTCGACGGCCACGCCGTAGATCAGCAGGACCATGTAGATCGCCCCGCCGGCGATCAGGTAGGCGCGGGCTCCGCGCCACGAGGTGGCCAGGACGAGCCCGGCGATCCCGAACAGGAGGTGCACGATGTTGTGCAGGATCGACACCTGGAAGATGCCGAGGAGCAGGGCGGTGGACTCGTGGCCGGCGAAGGTCATCGAGTCATAGTCGGTGGTGACACCCGGGATGAACCCGAGGACTCCGACGAGCAGGAACGTAGCGGCCACGACCGTCGCTGCGGTCTGCAGCGTCGTTGCTGTCATGGACCGATAGGTGGTGGCGTCAGTCATGCCTGGCTCGGTACCCAGATTGCCGTGCTCCCAAGCCCCTGACGGCCGTATCGTTCCCGCTAATCGGAAGCCTTGCGTCCGGAATCCGGTCTAGCGTGAGCGGCATGACGATCGCCGACCCTTCGACAGGCTCGGGACACCGCACCACAGGATGGATCGGTGTCAACCTCGCCTGCACCGACCCGCTCGCACTTGCCAAGTTCTATGCGGACCTGTTCGGCTGGGAGGTCAGCAGCTCCGAACCGACGTACGCCACCGTCCTCATCCGTGATCCGTCGGGCAACGCCACTCACAGCAACCTCGCCTTCGATTTCGACCGCCGCTACCGGCGGCCGGTCTGGCCGAGCGAGCCCGAAGCCCAGCAGCAGATGGTCCACCTGGACATCGGAGTCACCGACGTGGCCGCGGCAGTCGAGGACGCCGTTGACCTGGGTGCGCAGCTCGCAGAATTCCAACCCCAGGCCGACGTACGCGTCATGCTCGACCCCGAGGGCCACCCTTTCTGTCTCTACCTCGATCAGCCAGAAAGCTAGCGGCGCCTTAACGCCGGTCGATTCTGTAGAAAAGTTCTACGAGCCGAGTTATCGTAAATGTATGAGCGAAGTTCGCGTGGGGGAGTTGAACCAGCAGACGGGCCGGGTGCTGCGGCGCGTCCAGAATGGCGAGTCGTTACTCGTCACGGATCACGGCCGTCCGATCGCGGTGATCTCGCCCGCTCCGAAGAGCAGGTTCGACCAGATGGTGGCTCTCGGTCAGGTCCGCATGCCGACGGGCACGGGCGGGGGGTGGAGGTCCGTGAAGGGCGTTTCGCGGGACGAGGACCTGGACGAGGTCCTTGCAGAGCTGCGCGAGGAGAGCATCTGATGCTGGTCTACGTCGACACCTCGGCGCTGGGTCGAATCCTGCTGAACCATGCCGACAGGCCGGCGTTGGAGGACCACCTGGACGAAGTCTTGGAGCGTGGCGATCGGCTGATCTCGTCAGACCTCCTCGACATCGAGCTGGCTCGGCTCTGCGTGCGGTTGGACCTTGATCCGGCTGACGTCGAACGAGTCTGTTCAGACGTCCATTTCATGGGCATCCTTCCTGAAGTCGTCGAGTCGGCGAAGGACATCAAGCAGACACTCAAGTCGCTCGACGCTATCCATCTCGGCACCGCGCTTCTGCTGGCTGATGAAGCCGAAGGAGAAGAGGCTGTCGAGCAGGTGGTGACCTACGACAAGCGGATGGCCCAGGTCGCCGAAGAGCTCGGCTTCGAGGTGGTCAGCCCAGGGCGACCGTGAGGGCGAGGAGCATCGCCGGGTCGTCCAACCGGTCCCCGTACACGTCGCGCAGCTGCCCCATCCGGTAGCGGACGGTCTGGGGGTGGATGAAGAGATCGGCGGCGACCTCGTCGCGCCGGCCCTGGTGGAGGAGCCAGGAGCGGAGGGTCTCGGTGAGCTTCTCGGCGGTGGCGGGGCGTAGGTCGGCCAACGGGGCGAGGACCTGGGCGCGCAGGTCCTCGCGGGCATCGGCGTCGGCGGAGAGGACCAGCTCGACCAGGTGCTGCTCGGTGTCGGAGCCGAGGCCCGCGTCGTGGGCGCGGCGGGCGCGCTCGTACGAGACCCGGGCCTCGCGCCAGGGCTTGGCCGGGCCGGCGATCGACCGGCGACCCTCCAGCGCCTTCATCAGTGCCCGGCGCCGGCGTCCGTGCGCGTCGGGGACCAGCAGCAGGGTGTGGTCGTCGAGGTCACGCAGGTCGTCGTGCTCCAGGGTGCCCTGGTTGACCTTGGCGAGAATGGTGCCGACCTGGGAGTTGGGGACGAGCACGGCGGTCAGCGTGCTCGGCGGGGTCCACTCGGCCCGCACGGCCGCGTCGTCGAGCTCCTCCGGGGTCGTCTCGGCCAGCAGCTTGCGGGCGAGCCGCTCGCGCAGCTGTCGGCGTACGCGTCCGGTCGTGGCTCGCTCGTCGGCATGCCCGGCCGCCGAGGCCTCCGAGATCTCGTCGATCCAGGCGAAGACCAGTGCGGAGAACTCCACCAGCATCGCCGGTTCCATACCGCCTTCGACGGCCTTGCTCGCGAGCTCTCGCCAGGCCACTCGGGCGCCGATGCGATACGCCGCCAGCAGGGCCTCCATCGTCCGCCCGCTCCTCGCCTCGCCGCGGCCCAGGTCATAGGCACCCTGGACCGCAGGCGGCGTCGCGGCGGACACGTCGGAGGCGAGGCCTGCCCCGGAGGCGAGCGACAAGAATCCGCCCAGCGCTACGCCGACCGCGTTCCGGATGGTCTCGCCCATGTGTCCCGAGAGCGCGTCCTGGTAGGGAGGCACCTCGGCGATGATCGCGGCGACCACGTCGTCGCCGACCTGGGGGAGCACAGCACGGATCGAGGCGACGACCTCGGGCGTCAGATGGACGTCATAGGACGAAAGAGCCGGCACATCTCGGGAACTTTTGTTCGTCACGTATAAATCCGCCTATCAGATTCACGTCGCTAACACAGGAGTTTACCTCGAATAAGTAGCACTATGGATACATGGCTGAGATCTCTACATCCCCCGCCCTGTTCGCCCCGGGCGAGGTCAGGCGACCCGCGCTGCGGGAGAGGCTCTCCCGCAAGGTGTGGGAGGTCGCCGAGACGATCGCCACGCCCCTGGCGCCGGCCGACTACCTGGACATGTTCAACCCCCTCCGAACCGGCGCTGACCTGCGAGGACGCGTCGTCAAGGTCACCCCGGAGACCGCCGACGCGGCCACCATCGAGATCAAGCCGGGAGCCGACTGGGAGGGCCACACCCCGGGTCAGTACGTCCGCGTGGGCGTCGACGTCAACGGCGTACGCCACTGGCGCGCCTACTCCCTGACCCACGGCCCCCGCAAGGACGGCCTCATCTCGATCACCGTCAAGGCCGTGCCCGACGGCAAGGTCTCCAGCCACCTGGTGCGCCGCCTGCGCCCCGGCAAGATCGTCCACCTCGAGCAGGCAGCCGGCGACTTCGTCCTGCCCAGCGACCTGCGCGGCCACAAGTTCCTGATGGTCACCGCCGGCTCCGGCGTGACTCCGGTCATCGGGATGCTGCGCAACCTCTTCCCGGTCACCGACGAGGGCGTCGTCGAGCACCAGCGGCTCGACGTGACCGTCGTCCATGTCGCCCCGAGCCGCCCGGACTCGATCTTCATCCGCAACCTCGAGTCCCTCGCCGAGGCCGGCGCGATCCGCCTCGTCACCCGCTACACCGGCACCGAGGGCCGCATCGACATCGACACCCTGACCGAGCTCGTCCCCGACCTGAGGGAGCGCAAGGCGTACGCCTGCGGCCCCGCGGGTCTCCTCGACAACCTCCAGGCCTGGTACGACGAGGCGGGCCTGCCGCTCCAGACCGAGCAGTTCCGTCTGGCCACCGTGGTGACCAGCGAGGGCGGCACCGTCGCCTTCACCGGCAAGACCGTCGACGCACCTGGTGACAAGCCGATCCTCGACGCCGCCGAAGAGGCCGGCGTCCTCATGCCGAGCGGTTGCCGTATGGGCATCTGCTTCGGCTGTGTGCTCCCGATGAAGGAGGGCGCCGTCCGCGACCTCCGCAACGGCGAGCTCACCGTCGCCCGCCCGGGTGAGACCGGCCCCGATGGGGTACCCATCCAGACCTGCATCTCCGCCGCCGCCGGCGAGTGCGTCATCGACCACCCTGCCTCCTGAGGCATCCCCCACAAGACGAGAGCGAGACAGCCATGACCATCGCACCTGATGCCCCGGCCTACACCGGCCCGATCGCCCACCTGACCCGCGACGACATCGAGCAGCTCGGCCGCGAGCTCGACGCCATCCGCCAAGAGGTCATCGACACCCGCGGTGAGCGCGACGCTGCCTACATCCGCAAGGTGATCAAGGTCCAGCGCTCGCTGGAGCTCGGCTCCCGTGCCGTCCTGCTCGGGAGCATCTTCCCGCCGGCGTTCGTCGTCGGCACCGTCGGTCTCTCGATCGCCAAGATCCTGGACAACATGGAGATCGGCCACAACATCATGCACGGCCAGTGGGACTGGATGCGTGACCCGAAGATCCACTCCACCGTGTGGGAGTGGGACAACGCCTCGACGAGCGAGGGGTGGAAGCACTCCCACAACGAGCTGCACCACACCTACACGAACATCGTCGGCAAGGACAACGACCTCGGCTGGGGCATCATGCGCGTCGACGAGGAGCAGCGCTGGACACCGGCGAGCCTGTTCCAGCCCGCGATGAACTTCATCAACATGTGCATCTTCGAGTACGGGATCGCGATGTACGACCTCGAGCTCGGTCGGGTGATCCGGCAGAAGAAAAAGGGCCGTCGCCCGTCTGCCGAGTGGCAGATGGCGGCGAAGCGTACGGTCGCCAAGGTCCGCCGCCAGGCGTTCAAGGACTACGTCGCCCACCCGCTCGTCTCGATGGTGACCCTGTCGGGCCCGACGACGCTGCTGGCCAACGTCATCGCCAACTTCACCCGCAACGTCTGGACCCACTCGGTGATCATGTGCGGTCACTTCCCCGAGGGCGTCGAGACCTTCGAGCTCAAGGACATCCCGGAGAACGAGACCCGCGGTGAGTGGTACGTCCGGCAGATGCTCGGCTCGGCCAACATCTCCGGCTCGAAGTTCCTGCACGTGATGACGGGCAACCTGTCCCACCAGATCGAGCACCACATCTTCCCGGACCTGCCCTCAAACCGCTACGCCGAGATCGCCCCCAAGGTCCGCGCGCTCTTCGACAAGTACGGCCTCAACTACCACTCCGCGCCGATGCCGCAGCAGGTCGCCTCCGCGTGGCACAAGGTGCTGCGCCTCTCGCTGCCCAACGGCTTCCTCGAGTCCACGAACGTGCGCAACGCGCCCTCGCAGGTCGTCAAGCTCGTCAAGGCGGTCCGCGGTGACACCCGCACCCGTCGCCGGCTCCTCAAGGAGTTCGAGGCCGCCGGCGCCGCCTCCGTCGGCAAGGCCATCTAGTTCGCTACGACGGGGAGTTCTCGTCGGCTACCTGCAGGTAGACCGACGAGAGCTCCCCGTCGTACGTTCAGGCGTCGTTCGCCCCGGCGGCGATGTCCTCCAGGAGCGTCGGGCCCGTCGGCTCCCAGCCCAGGGTCGCGCGGGTGATGTCGGATGAAGCCGACACATCCGTGCTGAACATCATCGACATCCAGCCGAAGTGGGCTTCGGAGTCCTCCGGGCTGATCGACCGCACCGGCAGGCCCAAGCGGTCACCGAGCGCCTCCGCGATCGTCCGGGTGGGGATGCCGGTCTCGGCGACCGGGTGCGCGCGGAAGCCGGCAGGCGCCTTCTCCAGCGCGAGTCGCACCATGCGGGCGGCGTCCGGGCGGTCGACGGAGGACCAGCGGTTGCTGCCGTCGCCGATGTAGCCGGACACGCCCTGCTTCCTGGCGACCTGGGCAAGGTAGGTGACGAAGCCGGGGTCGCCACCGCGGCCGTGGACGATCGGGAAGCGCAGCGCCACAGGGCGTACGCCCTTCTCGGCATGGCTCAACGCGAGGTTCTCGCTGCCGCCGCGCATCGAGTCGGGTCCGTGGAAGGGGCTGGCATCCTCCTCCGTGGCGATGCGCCCAGGGGCGGCTCCCGCGGCGCCGCTGGCGAACAGGAACGCCTTTCCGCTGCCCTCGAGGGCCCCGAGCATCGCGCTCACCGCGGCACGCTCGGACCGTCCGGCCGCGGCGTAGTTGTCGAAGTCGTGGTTGAACGCCAGGTGGATGACGGCATCCGCAGCCTTGGCGGCGACCGCGAGCGATCCGGGGTCGTCGAGCGAACCCCGGTGGGCGGTCGCGCCCTTGGCCTCCAGGGCAGCCGCGGCCGCCTCGGAGCGGGCCAGGCCGGTGACGGCATAGCCGTTCGCGAGCAGCTCGTCGGTGACCGCGGAACCGATCCAACCGGAGGCTCCGGTGACGAAGATGTTCATCGGGTTTCCTTTCATGTCAGTAACTGACATCGACGGTAGCACGCGATGTCAGAAACTGTCATCGCATAGGATGGGCGTATGGGGCGATGGGAGCCGGACGCGCGAGGTCGGATGCTGGAAGCTGCCATCGAGCTGTTCACCGAGAAGGGCTACGACAAGACCACCGCGGGCGACATCGCCGCCCGGGCAGGGGTCACCGAACGCACGTTCTTCCGTCACTTCGCCGACAAGCGGGAGGTGCTCTTCGCCGGCCCGGTCACGCTCGACGACCTGGTCGCCAAGGCGGTCGCCTCCGCCGACGCGGACGCGACGCCGTTGCGGATGGTGCTCGACGGCGTACATCAGGCGGCGGTCGAGCTCAGCGCGCTCCGCACCCGTGAGCAGGCGGTGGAGCGGGCCCGGATCGTCGAGGCGACTCCCGCGCTGCGCGAGCGCGAGCTGCTCAAGATGGCCGACATGGCCGCCGCCGCTCAGGCGGCTCTCGTGGAGCGAGGCGTCGCTGAGACCGTCGCCGCGCTGGCCGCCCATGCTGCCGCCGCGGTCTTCCAGACAGCGTTCGGCCGCTGGGTCTCGGAGACGACCGATCTCAGCCTCGCCGAGTGTGTCGACGAGGCCGCTGCCACGCTGCTCGAGCTCCGATAGCCGAACTCGAGGCAAACGGTGACGAATCTCGTATGGACATCACCCCGCCGGGACCGGTAGACAACTACGCACTATGGAGAACGAGTTGATTCCCGGAGCTGAGTCGCCGACCGCGGTACGCAGCTATGTGACCGCCAACAAGCCGAACCCGTCGGCGCTCGCCGAGGGTCTGTGGGTGCTTCCTCCCGACGTGCTCTCCAGCGGTGACCGCGCGATCCTCTTCGACCAGTACAAGCTCTACGTCGCCGAGGCCGAGCGGCTCAGCGTGCGGCGTACGCTCACCAGCGCGTTCCTGCTGGTCCTCAACGTCGGGATCCTGGTCGCCGGCACGGCGCTCGTGGCCAGCTCTCCTGAACGGCCCTGGCTCTTCACGGTCGCCCTGATCGCCGCCCTCGGCTCGTGCCTCGGCTGGTTCTGGATCATCCGCTCCTACCGGCAGATGGCGAGCGGGAAGTACTCCGTCATCTCCCACCTCGAGAAGCAGCTCCCCGCGGCGCCCGGCGTCGCGGAGTGGTCGGCCGTCGGCCTCGGTCGCGACAGCTCGCGCTACCTGCCGATGAGCAACGTCGAGGTGTGGGCCCCCGCGCTCTTCGGCTTCTGCCACCTCGCGACGTACGCCCTGCTCTACGTGCCGTAGGACCAAGCGCTAGTCGAGCACCCTGACCTCGAGCGGGGTCTCCCCGTCCGGCCCGACGGCGAAGGCGACCGCATCGGGCCGCTCGGTGATCGCCTCGACCAGCTCGCCGTCGCGCCACAGCAGGGCGACGCCGTCATCGGCCGCGTGGCCGGAGGGCAGCGCGCCGGAGCCGACGAACCGGACGTACGTCTCCCGCCGGTCCTCCTCGCCGAGGTAGTGCGGGCAGAACGAACCGGGCAGGAAACCCAGTCCGTCGGGGAGCGGCGCGGTGGGGCCGAAGGAGTCCGTCGAGGACGCCTCGTACCAGCAGTTCGCCCCCGCCGAGATCCCGGCCAGGATCGTGCCGCCGGCGGCGGCCTTCTCCAGGAGGGCGGGCAGTCCGTGCAGCCGCCACACCGCGAGCAGGTTGGCGGTGGACCCGCCGCCTACGTAGACGATGTCCTGGTCGAGCAGTTGCTCGAGGTCGTTGATCGGAAGCTCGTGCCCCTCGGGCGCCTTGTTGAACAGTGACAGCACCTTCGCCTCGGAACGAACGGCGTACGCGGCGAGGAACTTGTCGTGGTAGCTGTCCGCGTCTCCGCTCGCGGTGCCGATGAAGCAGACTTTGGGCCGCGGGTTCCCGGTCAGCCGGTTGAGCTCCGCGTCGAGCGGCGAGAAGTCCTGCCCGTGCACCTCCGGCATCGAGAAGCCGCCACCGCCCATGGTCACAATCGTTCCGCGCATGGCGTGAGTGTAGGGACACAGAGGGCCCCGCCGAACTGGTTTGTTCGGCGGGGCCCTGTGAAGGTGTGACGGTTACTTGACCCTGACGGTCACCGTCTCGGTGATCGCCTCGTTGTACCGGTCACCCGAGTAGACCACCTTGTAGGTGTGGGCGCCTCGGATCGCCCGGAAGGTCGCCTCCTCCTTCTTGAGGGTGAAGCGGCCGACGCGGATGCCGTTCTCGCTGACGACGATCTCGCCGGAGGCGCGCTTGCCGTCGACGGTGATCTCGACCTTGCCGCGCTGCGGCGAGGTGGCGGAGATCTCCGGGACCGCCCTCTCGGTGCAGTAGCTCACCTTGACGTTGTCGACAGCCCAACCCCGGGCGCCGCCACAGCCGTCGCGACCGAAGTCGAAGCGGAACTTCACGGTGTCGCCGGCGGCTGCGATCGAGTCGAGCTTCACGATCGTGGTGCCCCACTTGCCGGTGAAGCTGTTGCCGTCCGAGCCGGTCCAGGCCGGCTGGCCCTCCATGTATCCGCTGTCGGCACTCATCGTGCCGCCCGGTGCGTTGAAGGCGTACGCGGCCTGGTCGACGACCTTGAACTCGCCGCCGTTGACCGAGGCCTTGACGTTACCGCCGTCATAGCCCCATTCGGTGAGGACAGAGTGGTCGAAGCTCAGCCGTGGGGAGAGGCCCTTGGGCACCGTGAGAGTCGGGCTGACGAGGCCGTTTCGGCTGGTGATGTCACCCGTCGCGGATCCGCAGGCGCCCTCGTTCGGGTCCGGCGCGAACGCCAGACCGGTCTCGTTACCCTCGACGTCGCTGCCTGCCTCCCAGGGGATGTCGTTCCCGGGGACCAGGGCCTCAGCGTCCTGGGTCCAACCGGTCAGACCGTCCTCGAAGTCCTCGGTGTAGGTGGCGACCTCGTTGGTGCCCTCGCCACACAGCGCGGGGGTGTTCGGGTCGAGCATCGGGCCGAAGTTGCACTGGACCGGCTCCTTGGTCAGCTCGGTGGCCGTGTTGGCCGCCCCGACCGCCGCGCAGTCGTCGGCCGTGATCGGGTCGAGAGCCGGAGCCTCGGCCTCGCCACCCGGAGTCTCGCCGCCGCCGGTCTGCGGGGTCGAGGTGCCCAGGGTGAGCTTCTTGAGCGTCGTCACACCCATCAGGTCGGCGCACGAGGAGACCATCGCCTGGGCGTACTCGGGGAAGCCCGAGGTCGGCGTCAGGTAGTTGGTCTGGGCGTGCCAGATCAGGTTGGCCGCCTTGTCCAGGCCGATGCCCGCCACGTTGACGTCGTTGTAGGCGCCGCCGTCGACGAGCAGGGCGTAGTGGTGGTTGATGACACCGGAGTTGACGTGGACGCCGCCGGAGTCGGTGGCACCGTCGCAGTGGTACTCCTCGTCGGAGACCTTGGCCGGGTCGCCGTAGCAGTTCGGGTTCCACATGTCGCGGATCGCGCCGCCGAAGGCGGTGGAGTCCTCACCCATCAGCCAGCGTACGGACTCGTCCTTGGACTCGGTCGAGGCGTCCTTGATGGTGATGTTGACCGGGCCGGTGGCGTTCTTGATCTTCTGCCCGGTGGCGTAGTCGGTGGTCGCCCCGTAGATGTCGGACGTGCCGGAGATGCTGCCGATCGGCTGACCCTGCAGGAACGCGATCACGACGCCCTTGGCGCCGGCGTCCTTCGCGTTCGCCACCTTCTGGACGAACGGGCAGGTGCCACGGTCGACGAGCACGAACTTGCCGTTGACGGCAGCGGCGTTCTCCAGCGGGGAGCAGCCGTCGGTGGTCGACGGGCCGCCGCTGTTGGCGGCGTCGAGGCCGACCACGATGTCGCTGGTCACCCCGGCGGTCGGGAAGACCGGACCGAAGCTGGCGGCCGCGGCCGGGCAGTCACCGGCCACGTCGGCCGGCGAGTTGATGGTCAGCGTGATGGCGCCACGGGTGGAGGAGGAGCACTTGCCATCCGTACGGGCCACGTCGTCGGTGGTGTTCTCCCGCGCGTTGAGGAAGTCGACGGTGTTGCCCCACATGTCGGAGTACGCCTCGTTGAGCGCGCCCGGCTGCCACTGGTAGATCAGGCCGGAGGTGTGCTCGGTGTAGGCGTGGCCCCACTCGTGGGCCACCACGTCGTCGGAGGTGACGCCGGAGCAGTAGTTGGTGGTCTCGCCGTTCCAGTTGGCGTTCGGGCACGAGATCGCCGGATCGTTGTTGACCGTGACCATCTTCGAGCCGTTGCCGTCGTAGGAGTCGCGACCGAAGGTGTTCTTGAAGAGCCAGTAGGACTCGCCGGTGGTGGCGACCTCGTTCTGCTGGTCCTGGTCGAGCGTGCCCGGGAAGGCGTCGTTCTCGGTCCAGACGGTCTCGTCGTCGGTGGTCTCGGGGGTGTTGTGCTTCTCGACGAGCTCACGGTCGGTGGCCGCGTGGAGCATCGAGTAGCGGTTGACCGGCTTGCCGGTGGCGGCGTCGAGTACGACGACCTCGCGCACGGTGGACCGGTTGGACACCTCGACGACCCAGGCGAGCAGGCTCTTGCCGCTCACGCCCTGGGCCGCGCCCATGCGGTAGATGTTGAGGTCGGCCTTGACGACCTCAACGCCGCTGGTGTCGATCTTGCTGTCGGGGTGGGCCTGGGCCGGCTTCGCCTTCACCAGCTCGAGCGCCTTGGCGCCGGCCTTCTCCTTCGACCACTTCGGGGTCGTGCTGAGGTCGAGGTCGGGGGCGGCGAAACCGTTGACCGAGGTCAGGTCGCCGGCCTTGTCGACGTGTGCCTTCAGGACGCCGCCGAAGACCGGGACATCCTTGTAGACCTGCTCGAACTCGACCGTCCACCCGGCCGGGGTCGTGCTGACCTTCGACTGGTCGAGCTGGGCGGGCTTCGCGCCGAAGACGGACGCGTACTCGTCGAGGTAGGCGCGCGCCTTCGCGGCAGCCTCGGACTTGGTGTCGGCGGCGATGTCGGGCAGCAGATCGCCCTTGGTGGACGCGTAGCCGATCAGGCCGGTGGCGCCCTCCTTCTTGAGCGTGACGGTCTGATCAGCCGCGGCCTTCAGTTGGTCGATGCCGCTGGGATCCGGTTCCGCGGCGAAGGCGGCGATCGGTGTGGCCACCAGGCCTGCCGCGACGAGCGCAAGGCTGATTCCTTGCTTTCCGAGCTTCACGGGTTGCTCCTCTCGGGGTACCGCCGCGTCGAGTCGCGGCGATTTCGCATCGTAGAGAGATTTGCGACGAGGAGGGGTGTAAACGCGAATCACGAGTCCGAAACGATTCCCCCTCGGGAGATTCTCAGTGAGGGATCCTCAGGGGCGATCTAAGGTAGTTTCCCGATGTGCGGGCCTACCTCAGGCGCAGATTCTCGAGGGGTGCCCTTGGAGATCATCCCGCCTTTGTACGCCGCCGGCCTTCCGTGCCACGGAGACGACTCTGCGTTGTGGTTCTCAGAGTCCCCCGCCGCCCTCGAGGTGGCCAAAGATCGCTGCCTCGACTGCCCGGTGATGCGTGAGTGCCTCTCCGGTGCTCTGGCCCGCTCCGAACCCTGGGGCGTCTGGGGCGGCGAGATCGTCGAACGCGGCCAGGTGGTCACCCACAAGCGTGGCCGCGGCCGACCCCGCCGCCAGGCCGCTTAGGCCTGGCCGTGCGCTGACTCCAGCCCCAGGCTCGCGGCGAGCTTCGCGACCTGGGCGGGGGCGGCGTACGCCTCGATCTCGGTGATCCGACCGGCGACCACCGTGAAGGCCATGACGCTGTAGAGCTTGCCGCGGAAGGTGATCGCGACGCCGGCGGCGCCGTTGACGAGGGCGGAGTGGGTGACGCGGTCGGCGTGGGCGTACATGACGGCGTTGCCCGCCACCTTGGCCGCGCCGCGGTAGGTGGTGATCCCGGAGCCGAGATCGGCGTGCAGGACGACGTCGGGGTGGAGCGCACCGATCAGACGGTCCAGGTCGCCGTCCTGGGCGGCCGCGAAGAAGGCGTCGACGACCTCGCGCTGCGCGGCGACATCGCGGTCGGGCGTACGCCCTCTGACCCGTCGGCGCGCACGGCTCGCGAGCTGGCGGGTCGAGTCGGACGAGCGGTCGAGCATCGTCGCGATCTCGTCGAAGGGCACGGCGAAGAGATCATGGAGCACGAAGGCCAGCCGCTCGTCCGGGGAGAGCTGGTCGAGCACGACGAGGAGGGCGATGCTGACCGAGTCGGCGAGCATCGCGCGCTCGGCGGGGTCTTGGGTGCTGGCGTCGTCGAGCACGACCGTGGGTTCCGGCAGCCGGTCCTCGAGAGGCAGTTCTCCGCGGGTCTTGCGTGAGCGGAGCATGTTGAGCGAGACGCGGGCCACCACGGTCGTCAGCCAGGCGCCGATGTTGTCGATCTCGTCGGCGTCGCTCCGGCTCAGCCGGAGCCAGGCGTCCTGGACGGCGTCCTCGGCCTCGGACGTCGATCCGAGCATCCGGTAGGCCACCCCGAACAGGTGCCGCCGCTCCTCCTCGAAGCGCTCGGCCAGCCACTCCTGCTGCATCGTCGGTCCTCTCGATCCTCGGCCCGTTACAGTCCAGGCCCCTATGGGCCCGACCCGCGAAGCAGACCAGATGTGACCGCTTCGATGAAAGAAGTTTTTCTTTCATCGGTCCGTCACATCGTTGTGCCGGGGCGGGTCGGGGATGGCATGAGCAACCGAATGAAGAACCCCGCAGAAGTCATCCCGCAGGCATTCAAGGGCATCGGCAACCTCCTGGCCGCCGTGGCCGAGGGCGGCCTTCCCGAGACCACGACCGAGCTCGTCGCGATCCGGGTGAGCCAGCTCAACGGCTGCGCCGCCTGCCTCCAGGGTCATGCCGTACGTCTCGCCGAGGTCGGCCTGCCGATCGAGAAGATCGTCGGCCTGGCCGCCTTCCGTGAGTCGCCCTTCTTCGACGAGGCCGAGAAGGCGGCCCTCGCCCTGGCCGACGCCGTCACCCGCCTCGCCGACTCCGAGGACGCCGTGCCGGACGAGCTCTGGCGCGAGGTCACCAAGCACTACGACGAGAAGCAGACCGCCGCCCTGGTCCTCTGCATCGCCACCCACAACCTCTTCAACCGGGTCAACGTGACGGTGCGTGAGGACGCCGAGCACCCGTTCTGGATGCGCTGAGTCTCTGGGCGCCGGAGGTCAGGCCAGGGCGGCGGAGACGACCGCCTTGGCCGCCTCCTGGACCTCCGCCAGGTGGTCAGGCCCCCGGAACGACTCGGCGTAGATCTTGTAGACGTCCTCTGTCCCCGACGGCCGAGCCGCGAACCAGGCCGACTCGGTGGTCACCTTCAGGCCGCCGATGGCCGCCCGGTTGCCGGGCGCCTCGGTGAGCTTGGCGGTGATCTCCTCGCCGGCCAGGCTCGTCGCGGTCACGGCGTCGGGGGAGAGGCCGGCGAGCTTCGCCTTCTCCTCGCGCGAGGCGGGGGCGTCGATCCGGGCGTACGCCGGCTCGCCGTGCTCCGCGACTAGCTCCGCGTAACGCTGGGACGGCGACTTCCCGGTGCGCGCCAGGATCTCCGAGGCGAGCAGGGCGAGGATGATGCCGTCCTTGTCGGTCGTCCACACGGTGCCGTCGAAGCGCAGGAACGAGGCGCCCGCCGACTCCTCGCCACCGAAGCCGAACGAGCCGTCGATCAGCCCCGGCACGAACCACTTGAACCCGACCGGCACCTCGACCAGCGGCTTGTTCAACGACGAAGCGACCCGGTCGATCATCGACGACGAGACCAGGGTCTTGCCGATGCGCGCGGTCGCCGGCCAGTCGGGACGCGCGCCGCCGAAGAGGTGGTCGATCGCGACCGCGAGGAAGTGGTTGGGGTTCATCAGCCCGGCGTCCCGGGTGACGATCCCGTGCCGGTCGGAGTCGGCGTCGTTGCCGGTGGCGATGTCGAACTCCGGGGTGCTCTCCACGAAGCGCACCAGCTCGGCCATCGCGCTGGGGGAGGAGCAGTCCATCCGGATCTTGCCGTCCCAGTCCAGCGGCATGAAGCGCCAGGTCGGGTCGACCAGCTCGTTGACCACGTTGAGGTCGATCTTGTGGCGCTCGGCGATCTCGGCCCAGTAGGCGACCGATGCCCCGCCCAGCGGGTCGGCGGCGATCCGCACCCCAGCATCGCGGATGGCGGCCAGGTCGACCACGTGGGGCAGGTCATCGACGTAGGAGCCCAGGAAGTCGTACGCCTCGGCCTTCCGTCGCGCGGCCGCGAACGGCACCCGCTTGACGCCGGAGAGCCCGGCGCGGATCAGCTCGTTGGCGCGGGCGGCGATCACCTTGGTGGCGTCGGAGTCCGCGGGACCGCCGTGGGGCGGGTTGTACTTGAAGCCGCCGTCGGAGGGCGGGTTGTGGGACGGGGTCACCACGATCCCGTCGGCGAGGCCCGCACCCGACACGCGACCGGCGTTGGCGCGGAGGATCGCGTGCGAGACCGCCGGCGTCGGCGTGTAGCCGTCGCGGTCGTCCACCAGGACGCGTACGTCATTGGCGACCAGCACCTCCAGCGCGCTCGCCCACGCGGGCTCGGAGAGGCCGTGGGTGTCGCGTCCGATGAACAGCGGCCCGTCGAAGCCCTGCGAGGTCCGGTAGTCGACGATCGCCTGGGTCGTGGCCAGGATGTGCGTCTCGTTGAAGGCTGACTTGAGCGAGGACCCGCGATGGCCCGAGGTGCCGAAGACGACCTGCTGGGCCGGATCGTCCGGATCGGGCTGCAGGTTGTAGTAGGAGGCGACCAGGTGAGGTACGTCGACCAGGTCGGCGGGCGTAGCGAGCGTTCCAGCGCGTGGGTCAACCATGTGCCCCATCATGCCTACTGCCCCGTAATGTTCTCCCCATGCCCCTCGTCACCACCGAAATCAACGACGGCATCGCCCAGGTGCGTCTCAACCGCCCGGACAAGCTCAACGCGCTGACCCTCGAGCTGCTCCAGGAGCTGGTCGACACCGCCAAGGTGCTCGGCAAGAACCACGACCTGCGCGCCGTGGTCATCGCCGGTGAGGGGGACGCGTTCACCGCCGGTCTCGACTTCGCCTCGGTCCTGCGTGACCCGAAGAAGATCGTCGGCGCCTTCCTACCCAGGCCCTTCCGTGGGACCAACCTCTTCCAGGAGTCGGTGTGGGCCTGGCGCCGGCTGCCGGTTCCGGTGATCGCGGCCGTCCACGGTCACTGCCTCGGTGGCGGCGTACAGATCGCGCTCGGCGCCGACTTCCGCATCGCCGAGCCCGACTCGCAGTGGTCGGTCCTCGAGGGCAAGTGGGGCATCATCCCCGACATGACCGGCATCCGGTCGCTCTCCGAGGTCGTCGGCATCGACACCGCCAAGAAGCTCACCATGACCGCCGAGCAGTTCTCCGGCGAGCGCGCCTACGAGCTGGGCCTGGTCACCGAGCTCTCCGCCGACCCGGTCGCCACCGCGACCGCCTTCGCCCGCAAGCTCTCCGAGCGTTCCCCCGACCAGCTCGCCGCCGCCAAGCGCCTCTTCAACGACACCTGGTACGCCCCCATCAAGCGCACCTTCTCCCGCGAGCGCATCGAGCAGCTCCGCCTCCTCTTCGGCGAGAACACCAAGATCGCCCGCGAGGCCGCCTTCAAGCGCGAGAAGCCGACCTACAAGCCCCGCCGCTGACCCGGTTCAGCCGAGTCCGCACCTGTGGCGGCCGAGTCCTCAGTTGTGGCGGCCGAATCTGTAGTTGTGGGTGACGAGAGTCGAGTTTCGTCGCCCGTTTCTGCGGTTTCGGCCGCCACTTCTGCAGTTTCGGCGAGGGCGGCTTGCTCGGCGTGCTTGCGGCGGCGCTTGATCTCGCCTTGGGCCAGGACGAAGGCGAGGATGACCGGCCAGACGTACTTGAGGTGGTTCGCGACCCACGTGACCCATTCCGGGACCTGTACGTCCGGCAGGTCCGGCCACGGGATCGATGGCCACGGGATGCTGGGGAGGTCGGGGAGCGGCAGGTCGGGGAGCTCCGGCAGGTTCGGGAGCGGGAGGTCGATGTCGGGGAGCGAGACCCGGGCGAGGATCCACGCGAGGACCATCGCGGCGACGATGCCGCCGATCACGCCCGCGGCACCGCCGAGGGTCTCGATGAGCGCATAGCGCTTGGGGTGGTCGATCACCCGCTGTTCGTACGCAGCGGCCCGCGACCCAGGTTCCGGGGTGAGGTCGACGCCGCCGATGCCGGCCATCCCGGCCAGGTCCTCGCCGGGCGCGAAGTAGGTCGCGCGGCGCGGCGTACCGAGCCCGGAGTGGATCACGAGCAGGCTCCCGTGCGCCTTGCTCTCCAGTCGGGCCCGATCGTCGGCGCTCTTCCGGGTGAGGGCCTCCTCACCGTCGACGGTCCACACGAACGTACGGATGATCTCCCCGGTCACCTCGAGATGGTGGGTGTGCCCGGAGATCGTCCGCGACCATATCTGGACCTTCTTGCTCACCCTGGTGAATCTAGGATCCGCGGCGCCTTCGGGACATCGGCCGGAGGTAGCGACCGGGGTCAGACTTTGGTCTGGGCCGGTCAGGGATAGGCGATGCCGGTGGTCTGCTCGGAGAGCTCCCACAGCGCCCTCGCCGCCTCGGGATCGCGTGCGAGGCGTGTCGCGGTGACCGGCTTCGGCACGCCGCGAGCCTCGAAGGCGTCGCTGGGTCCGATGTACGTCCCGGGCTCCAGCCCCGGTTGGGTCGCCGCCATCAGAGCAGGCCAGGCGCCTGCCTGCGGCGTCTGAGCCATGGCGTGGACAGCGGCTTCGCTGATGCTCGCGATCGGGGCGATCAGCCTCTTGGACGTGCCGTTCGCCATGAGGCGCGTGGACGCGAGCCCGGGGTGGGCGGCGTACGCGGCGATCGGCAGTCCCGCCTTCTCCAGGCGCCGCTGGAGCTCGAAGGTGAAGAGCAGATTGGCAAGCTTCGACTGGGCGTAGACGCCCCACGGCGAATAGCGGCCGACCTGCACGGTCGGGAACCCGAGCGGCGCCTTGCGGGCCAGCTTGTGCATCACGCTCGACATGGTGACGATCCGCCCCTCGCCGCTCTCGGCCAGCGGCTCGAGCAGCAGCCCGGTCAGCAGGAACGGCCCGAAGTGGTTGGTCGCCATCTGCAGGTCGAGGTCGTCCACCGTCCGCGTCTGGGGCGTCGCCATGACCCCGGCGTTGTTGACCAGCAGGTGCAGCGGCCCGCCGCCGTCGAAGGTCGCCGCCGCGATCGCCTCGGCCCCGGCCCGCACCGCCTGGAGCGAGGAGAGATCGAGTGCGACCCGGTCGAGGCTGGCACCCGGAACCTCCTCGGTCAGCGCCTCCGCGGCCGCGTCGAGCTTCTCCCAGGACCGCCCCGCCAGGATCACCCGTGCCCCCGCAGCCGCGAGGCCGCGCGCGACGAAGTAGCCGATCCCGCCCAGCGTCGGTCCGGTCACCACGGCGTTCTTGCCGGTCAGGTCAGGAATATCGGAGGTCGTCCACGGCATGCGGCCACACTAGGCGGCTGGTCAACACATTGGACGGATTTGAAAGTCTGCCGCCCGGTCAGTCCGGTCAGCCCAGTCCACCCAGCGCGAGCCCGCCCGCGATCGCGAGCATCATGCACCCGATGAGACTGTCGAGCACCTGCCAGGCACGTCGGCTGGCGAGCAGCGGCGCGAGCAGCCGAGCGCCGTAGCCGAGACCGGCGAACCAGATGATGCTGGCCACGCACCCGCCCACCGCGAATCCCCATCGCGCCGAGCCGTACGTCGCCGCGATCGACCCGTGGAGCACCAGGGTGTCGATGTAGACATGCGGGTTGAGCCAGGTGAAGGCGGCCGCCTTGGCGATCACGCGGGGGAGCGTCTCGCGGGGCGCGTCGGCAGCATCCAGTCCCGAGGGTCGCAGCGCCCGCCGGAACGATCCGATGCCGTACCAGCCGAGGAAGACCACCCCGAACCAGCGCAGCACCTCCACCGCCCACCCGGCACTCTCGACGACCGCCCCCATGCCGGCGACCCCGGCACAGATGAGCAGGAGGTCGGAGACCGCGCACACGGCCACCACGGCGAACACGTGCGAGCGCAGGATGCCCTGCCGCAGGACGTACGCGTTCTGGGACCCGATGGCGATGATGAGGCTGAGCCCGGTGAGGAGCCCGGCGAGGCTGGCGTTGATCACACCAGCGACGCTAAGCCGCCACGCACCTACAGACCAGCGAAAGAATCTTACCGAAGATAAGCCACACTTAAGGTATGCCCGCCCTCGACCCGACCCAGCTCGAGACCCTCGTCGTGATCGCCGAGGAAGGCACCTTCGACGCCGCGGCGAGACGCCTCAACATCACCCCGAGCGCCGTCAGCCAGCGGATCCGGGCGCTCGAGCGCGCGGCCGGACAGGTGCTGGTGCGGCGTACGACTCCTTGCACCCCCACCGAGGCCGGCGAGCCCCTGATCAGGCACGGCCGGCAGCTCCGCCTGCTGCTCGGCGAGGCAGCCGCCACTCTGAGCGCTGACACGACCAGCGACGCCACCGTCGTCGACCTCTCCGTCGTGGTCAACGCGGACACCCTCGCGACCTGGTTCCGTCCGGTGCTCGACGAGGTGGCGACCTGGGACCGGACGGCGCTGCGGATCACCGTCGAGGACCAGGGCTACTCGGCCGACGCGCTGCGCCGCGGCGAGGTCCTCGCCGCGGTCACCAGCGAGCCGAGGCCGGTCCAGGGCTGCACCGTCGAACCACTGGGAAGGCTCCGCTACACCCCGGGCGCCACCCCGGCGCTCATCGAGCGCCACCGCAAGGGCAGAGGCATCGACTGGGGCGCGATCCCGATGATCGTCTACAACGAGAAGGACCACCTCCAGGACGAGGTGCTGGCTGCGCATAGCGCGACCCGGCCACCGGTCGTCCACCGGGTCCCGAGCAGCCACGACTTCCACGAGGCGATCCGGCGCGGCCTGGGCTGGGGGATGCTCCTCGACGCCCAGGCCGAGGCCGACGTCGAGTCAGGCGTGACGGTCCCGCTCCCGGGCGCGAAGCCGATCGACATCCAGCTCTTCTGGCAGCGCTGGCGCCTCGACTCGATCGCCCTCGAGGACCTGAGCGAGGCGGTACGCCGCGCCGCCCGCTCCGGGCTACGCCCGACGCGCCGCCGCTGAACGGGTCAGGCCCGGCGGCCGGGGTAGCCGGCACCGAAGTGCTGGCCCTGAGGGGCGTTGCCGGGCATGGGCTGGCCGGCCGGCGGGTAGTGCCCCTGCGGGGGCGCCTGAGGGCCAGGAGGGTAGGGCCCCTGGGGGCCACCGCCGTAGGGGCCGGGGTCGTACTGGCGGTGCTCGACGGCGGTGGTGTGCTGAGACCGGTTCACCGACAGCAGCACGCCGATCACGATCGCGAGGCCGCCGGTGACGACGAAGATCCAGCCCAACGGCTCGCTGGCGATCGCGTTGGCGACCTCGTCGGGCAGATCCACGGCGCTGGTGAGCAGGACGAGTCCGAGGACCAGCAGGATGATTCCTAGGCCGATGGTCATGGCAGAACTCCAGAGGTTGGGGGCAGGCGCGCCACGCTACCCAGCCGGTTCAGGCCCCCATACCGTCCCCCGCATCACCGCCTCCGGCGTTCAAGAAGTCCGCCGCGCCCCCGACACCCCACGCGCCGCGACCCCGAGCAGCACGAGCAGGAGCGCACCGAAGGCGAGCATCGCCGGCTCGGTCGGGACGAACTGCACCAGGATCCCCAGCAGCACCACCGGCACCGTGATCCCGAGATAGGCCATCAGGAAGAGCCCGGCGAGCGCCTCGCCTCGGCTGTTCGCCGGCGCCACCGAGATCACGGTGGCGACCGCCGCCTTGAACGACATCCCCGACCCGGCCCCGGTGACGACCGCCCCGACGACAAGCATCCAGAACGTGCCGGACAGCAGGGCGCCGACGACCAGGAGCAGCCCGGCGGTGAGCGCGACCAGCCCGACGACGTACAGCCGACGGCGCGGCCAACGTCCGGCCAGCACCTGGAAGAGCGCCGCGGCCCCGAAGATGGAGAACCCGACCGCGCCGGCGACGGCGTGGGAGCGCATGCCCAGATCCTCGGCGAGGAACGACGGCACCAGCGAGGTGAAGAAGCCGAACATCGCGAACGCCACGAAGCTCGCCATCCCGGCGGCGAAGTAGGCGCCGCGCGCGTCGGCGGGCACCCGCACCCGCTGCGGCCGGTAGGTCCACCCCGGCTGGTCGGTGTCGACCGTCTCCGGCGCGGCCACGACCGCGAGCAGCCCGAGCACCATGAGGAACGCGAAGACCGCGTACGGCGTGTAGAGCGGTCGTGGCGCCCACTCGGCCAGCGCGCCGGCGAACAGCGGGCCCAGCCCCAGTCCGCCGATGTTGGCCGCGGTCGCGACCACCTCGGCCCGGGTCGGCGGAGCCTCCGGCCGGGCGGACCGGTGCAGCTCGGCGAGGTGAGCCGTCGCGGTCGCCGTCAGCATCCCGACGCCCAGTCCGGACAGCAGCCGCGCCAGCAGCAGCCAGCCCAGCTCATGGGTCGAGAGGAAGATCAGGGCGGAGAGCACGTTGAGCAGCACCGCCGGCGCCACCACCCGCCGCCGCCCGAACCGGTCGGAGAGGTGGCCGGCGAGGAAGAGCGAGATCGCCACCCCCGCGCCGTACGTCGCGAACACCACCGTGATCACGAACGAGCTCCAGCCCTGCTCCTCGACGTAGAAGACGTAGAGCGGCGCCGGCGCGGCCGCGAAGGCCATCGTCACCGCGAACAGGAACGCCACCGACCAGAACCCACGAGCGTGGTGGTTCCGATGGGTCAAGAGCGCTGCCTGGGTCGTCGTCATGACTCCATGCTGGTCGATGTTCACGATCATCTCCAACGAATCTTCTCGAAGGAAAGCATCACGATCTGCGATAGTGATGCTCATGCAGCCCCACCAGCTGGAGTACTTCATCGCCGTGGCCGAGACCGGCAGCTTCACCGCCGGGGCGGACCGGGTCGGTGTCGTGCAGTCCGCGGTCTCCGCCGCCGTCAAGCAGCTCGAGCGCGGGTTGGGAGCGCCGCTGATCGAGCGCGGCTACCACCGTCTCGCGCTCACCGCCGAGGGTGAGGCGCTGCTCCCGCGCGCCCGTGAGGTGCTCGCCGGCATCGGGGCTGCTCGTGAGGCGGTCGCGGGCGCCGGCGGCCAGGTGGTCGGCACCGTTCTCTTCGGCATGCTCTCCTACACCGGCCGGTGGGACATCGCCGAGGTCCTGCAAGGCTTCGCCGCCCGCCACCCCGGCATCACCGTACGTATGCGTCAAACCATCTCCGGGAGCGCTACGAACGAGGCAGACGTACGCTCCGGGGCCCTGGACCTCGCCCTGGTCTCCACGGCTGCGGCCTCGCTGCCCGGGCTGACCCTGACCCGCATCCACAGCGACGAGCTGGTCTTCGTCTGCGCGCCCGGCCACCGCCTGGCACGGGCCGGTGCGGTGTCCGCCGCCGACCTCGCCGAGGAGACCTGGATCGACTTCCCGACGGGGTGGGGCAACCGTACGGTCGTGGACGCGGCGTTCGCCTCCGTCGGCGTCTCGCGGACGGTCCGCACCGAGGTCACCAGCTTCGGGCTCGCTCGCAACCTCGTCTGCCGCGGTCTGGGCGTCTCGGTCGTGCCCCGCGCGTCGATCGAGGGCGACCCCGCCGTCGTCGCCGTCCCGATCGGCCTGGAGTGGTCCTTCCAGCTCGCTGTCCCGAGCAACCGACGGATCTCCGCGGCCGCCGCACGGCTCGCCGAGGCGGTCACCGCCTCCGCGATATGAGCAGCAGATGACGAAGCGGCCCGCCCGGAGAACCGGGCGGGCCGCAGCGTACGTGCAGATCAGACTCAGAACGCGGACTCAGGAAGGTCCATGATCGAGTTGTCGATCGCCTCGGCGATCGCCCGCTCAGCGGTCAGCTTGGGCAGGTTGTAGGAGGCGAAGAACTTCGCGGCGGCGACCTTGCCGGTGTAGAAGTCCTTGTCCTTGCCCGGGTCACCCGCGAGGGCGGCGAGGGCGATCTCGGCCTGGCGCAGCAGCAGCCACGCGACCACGACGTCGCCGACGGCGAGCAGCAGGCGCGAGGTGTTCTGGGCGACCTTGTAGATGTTGGTGATCTCCTCCTGGGAGGCCATCAGGTCGTTGAACATGTGCCCGACGATCGCGTTGACGTCCTCGAGCGCGGTCGCGAGCAGGGCACGCGACTCCTTGAGCTCCGCGGAGCCCTCGTTGTCGAGGAAGGCCTGGATCTCGCCGGCGATCTGGCCGAGCGCGGCACCCTGGTTCTTCACGATCTTGCGGAAGAAGAAGTCCTGGCCCTGGATCGCGGTGGTGCCCTCGTAGATCGAGTCGATCTTGGCGTCGCGGACGTACTGCTCGATCGGGTACTCCTGGAGGAAGCCCGACCCACCGAAGGTCTGCAGCGACTCGGTGCCGAGCAGCACCCAGGCGCGCTCGGAGCCGTAGCCCTTGACGATCGGCAGCAGCAGGTCGTTGACCGCGGCGGCCAGCTTGTTCTCGTCGGAGCCGTCCTCGGTGAGGACGACCTTCTCCTGCCACGAGGTCGTGTAGTAGACCAGAGCGCGCATGCCCTCGGCGAACGACTTCTGCACCAGCAGCGAACGGCGTACGTCGGGGTGGTGGGTGATCGTGACGCGCGGGTCCGTCTTCGCGGCGGCGACGAGGTCGGCGCCCTGGACGCGGGTCTTGGCGTACTCGAGAGCGTTCAGGTAGCCGGTCGAGAGGGTCGCGATCGCCTTGGTGCCGACCATCATCCGAGCGTTCTCGATGACGTCGAACATCTGGCGGATGCCGTCGTGGACCTCGCCGAGCAGCCAGCCCTTGGCGGGCTCGCCGCCGCCGACCTGCGGGTCGCCGAAGGTGAGCTCGCAGGTGTTGGACACCTTGATGCCCATCTTGTGCTCGACGTTGGTGACGTACGCACCGTTGCGCTCGCCGGTGAGCTCACCGGTCTCGTGGTCGAAGTGGTACTTCGGCACGAGGAAGAGGGAGAGACCCTTGGTGCCCGGGCCGCCGATGCCCTCGACGCCCTTCGGGCGGGCGAGGACGAGGTGCATGATGTTCTCCTGCAGGTCCGACTCGGCGCTGGTGATGAAGCGCTTGACGCCGGTGATGTTCCAGGAGCCGTCCTCGTTGGGCGTGGCGAAGGTCTTGCCGGCGCCGACGTCGGAGCCCGCGTCGGGCTCGGTCAGCACCATCGTGGAGCCCCACAGCCGCTCGACCATGATCTTGGCGATCTGCTTGTCGCGGTCGTTGCCGTTCTCGTAGACGACCTTCGAGAAGAACGGGCCGGCGGCGTACATCCAGATCGCCGGGTTGGCCCCGAGCAGCATCTCGGCGGTCGCCCAGACGAGCGAGTTCGGGGCCACCTGGCCGCCGATCTCCTCGGGAGTGTGCAGGCTCCAGAAGCCCGACTCCATCCACGCGTCGTACGACTTCTTGAACGCGGCCGGGACCGGCGCGGTGTTCGTCTTGGGGTCGAAGACCGGCGGGTTGCGGTCGGCCTCGACGAACGACTCGGCGAGATCCTCGCGCGAGAGACGCTCGACCTCGGCGAGGATCTCCTTCGCGGTGTCGACGTCCAGGTCCGCGAAGGGACCGGTGCCGAGAACCTTGTCGGTGCCGAAGACCTCGAACAGGTTGAACTCGATGTCGCGGAGATTGCTCTTGTAGTGGCTCACTGATCCACCTTCATAACCTTTGTCGGATTTACCAGTTGCGGGAGCGCCGGTCGGCACGCACTACTGGCGGGTAACATTAAGAATAGGCTCGCCCTGAAGGGGTGGCAAGCCCGGGGCTACTCACAGGTAGGGGTCTTCGTCACAACCCGACGCCACGGGAGCAGCCCGGAGGAGAGCAGAAGTACGCCTCCGGCCACCGCGATCGCGGTCCTAGGGCTCGTCGCCGCGGCCAGTGCGCCGGCCGCCAGGACGCCCACGGGCTGGGCGACCTTCATGGTGATCGACCACGCCGCCTGTACCCGCGACATGTGGTCGTCGGCGGTCTCGCGCATGCGGTAGGTGGCGAAGGTCGGGTTGAAGACCCCGGCGCAGAGGATCAGCCCGAAGTTGGCCGCGGTGAACCACACGAAGCCGACCGGGCCGCTCGGGGTGAAGGCGATCGGGATGGTCCAGAGGGTGCGCGCGACCCCGGATCCGAGCAGCACCGCCCGCTCGCCGAGCCGGTTCGTGAGGCGAGGTGCGCACGTCGCGCCGAGGATGCCACCGAGGCAGGGGAGACCCATGGCGACGCCGTACATCCAGGGCTCCATACCGAGCACCCGCAGCGTCAGCGCGGTCTGCAGCGGGCTGGTCGCGATCACGCAGGAGCCGAAGAGGGCGGCGTTCAGGAAGAGCGCGCGCAGGTCGCGCCGGGTGAGGATGTAGCGCCAGCCGGCGGTCACCTCGGGCAGCCAGTGCTGCGGCTTCCTCGTCGGAGGCTGCGGTTCCGGCGTACGGATCGAGCGGATGCCGAGCGCGGAGAGCAGGTATGTCACCGCGTCGACGAGCACGGTCAGCGTCGGCCCGAACGCCGAGACGAGCGCGCCGCCGACCGGCGGGCCCGCGGTGAAAGTCGTCCAGAAGGTCGTCTCCAGCCGGCTGGTGGCGACCAGCCTGGCCTCCGGGGTGACCAGGGCCTTCAGGTGAGCGCCGGAGGCCGCGGTGAAGGCGAGCTCGCAGGTCGCGGCGAGGACGCCGACGACGCACAGGTGCGCGTAGGTGAGCAGGTCGAAGACGCCTGCCGCGGGGATGCTGAGCATCGCTGCGAACCGGATCAGGTCGGCGCCGATCATCGTCGGCCGCTTGTACCGGTACTCGATCCACGGTCCCAGCCGGATCCCCGCCGCCGCGGCCGCGAACCCGGACAACGCCGCCAGCAGCGACACCTGGAACGTCGAGGAGTCGAGCACCAGCACCGCGACCAGCGGCAGGGCGCCGTAGGCGATGGTCGACCCGGCCTGGCTCGTCGCCGTCGCCAGCCAGAGCCGATCGAAGTCCCGCCCCGGTGTCGCGGTCCCGCGAGCGGTCTCCGAGACGGTCACCCGGCGACCCTATCCGGGCGGTACTCGGCGATCATGTAGAACACGTTCCAGTTTCGGCGTACGATCTGCCGCATGATCTCCTCCGACGCCATCACCTGGAACGCCCCCGACGACGAACACCCCGCACGTACGGCCGGGCAACGCTCCTACGCCGCCGTCGCCAAGGGCGACCTCGACGAGTGGCTGACGATCTACGCCGAGGACTGCGTGCTCGAGGACCCCGTCGGCCCGTCGATGTTCGACCCCGAGGGCAAGGGTCACCACGGTCACGAGGGACTCAAGGCCTTCTGGGAGAAGGCCATCGCCTCGGTCCACAAGTTCGAGTTCGAGATCAACGACTCCTTCGCCAACCCCGCCGGCAACACCTGCGCCAACATCGGCAAGATCAAGACCTCGTTCCCCGACGGCAGCTACACCACCACCGAGCTGATCATGGTCTACACCGTCAACGACGAGGGCCGCATCAAGTCCATGAAGGCGTTCTGGGAGCCCGAGCGCACGATGGCGAGCTTCACCTCCGCCTGAGCGCCGGATAGTCCGAGACGTTCCGGCCCATCTACCGGCGGGTAATGGGCTGGAACGTCTCGGACTATCTCATCAGGCGCGTTACGCCACCGCGTGCTCGGCGATCCACTCGACGAGGGGGCGGGTGGCTCGCCAGTCCTTCTTGACCTCGTCGACGAGGGCTGCGGTGTGGATGATCGGCTCGAAGCCGATGGTGCGGCCGAGGTGGATCGACTTGTGGCGGAGGAGCTCGATCTTGGGGTGGTCCTTGTCGAACCCGCGCGGGGCGGTCTTGAGACGGTCGCCGGTGACCTCGTAGCCCTTCTTCTCCGCGACGGCGAGGCGCTTCTCCAGGTCAGTGCCGTAGTGGTCGTGGACGATGGCATCGCGGAAGGCAGCGAGCCGGGGTGGCTCGAACCAGTAGCAGCCGCCACCGGTGCGGATGCCGCGGGGCGAGACCTCGACGTAGTAGCCGGTCTGCGGCGCGACGGCGACGAAGGCTCCCTGGTGGGTCTTGTAGGGGAGCTTGTCCTTCGAGAAACGTACGTCGCGGTAGGGCCGGAAGATCTTGGCGCTGCCGAACTCCTCGGCGAGCTCGTCGGTGAGCGCCTTCATCGGCGCGTGGACCGACTCCTTGTAGATGTGCTTGTGGGCTTCCCAGAACGACTTGGTGTTGTCGACCTCGAGGTCGTCGTAGAAGTCGAGTGCTGCCACGGGAAATCCTTCGAAAGTCACCCAGCAAGTCTAGGGGCGGGTGGTGGCCTTCAGTCGTGGCGGACCATCCAGGCACCCGTGGAGTCGTCGAGTACGACCCGAACGGTCGGGTCGGCGCGGCCGTCGGCCGCAAATGTGCACCGTGACCTGGAGCAGTAATGGCGTAGAAGGTGCACGTCCTCCGCCGTTCGAACCTCCAGATGCAACGAGTAGGTCGTGCTCTCGTCGGTGTGGTCGTCGTAGCCGACCACCATCGCGGTCTGCGTGGTTCCGTCATAAAGGAGCCGCCGAGCGACGTCGGCGCGCGCGGGCGCATCCCACATGTTCATGGTGAGCCCCGCCATAAGGAGCGCTCCGGGAACGATGAGGAGCATCCACAGCCATCCCCATGGACTGGTCTCCAGGGCAGTCAGGACACCCAGAGGGATCAGGGCAAGCGCCGTCAGTCCGGTGGGTACGGCGAGGATCCGCTGGAGTCGGCCGCCTCGGCCGGTCTCCCACTCGACTTCATGAAGGTTCACCAACCAGCCCCATCCGTGACGACAGCCCAGCGACCTCCGCCTCCGGTCAGATGGCGGGAATCTGGATGGTATCGGCGACCCGGCGGGCGTGCTCGGCCATCGAGCGGGCGATGTTGGCGGACTCGCCGAGGTGGCGGCAGGGGTCGAGCAGGTCGGCGATCTCGGCGCGGGTGAAGTGCTCGGAGACCTCGGGCGACTCCGCGAGGAGCGAGGCGAAGTCGATGTCGTCGACGGCCGAACGCTGGGCCAGCTCGAAGACGACGTCGTGGGCGACCTGGCGACCGATGCGTTCGCCGAGCTCGAGCATCAGCGACTCGGAGCCGATCAGGCCGCCGGAGAGAGCCAGGTTGGCGCGCATCCGGTCCTCGTCGAAGGTCAGGCCGGTGAAGATGACCACGAGCCGGGCGAGTACGTCACCGGCCAGGCGAGACGCCTGCGCGACCGCGTCCTCGAGGATGCCGGTCATCGCGCCGTTGGCCTCGTGGTCGTGGAGCATCGACTCCATCGCCGGGGCGACGAGCCCGCGCAGCTGGGTGGCGGCCGTGATCACGTCCAAGGTCAGCTGCGGGTTGCGCTTGTGGGGCATCGTCGAGGAGCCGATGGTGCCCTCGGGTATCGGCTCGAAGGCCTCGCCGAACTCGGGCTGCATCATCGAGTAGACGTCCTTGCCGATCTTGCCGGCGGTGCCACCGAGCATCCCCAGGATCGAGACCCACTCGACCATGCCGTCGTTGATCGCACGCGAGGGGACCGGCATCGAGCCCATGTCGAGCCGGGAGGCCGTCTCGGTCTCGATGGCGCGGGCATGCGAGCCGAAGGAGGCCATGGTGCCGGCCGCGCCGCCCATGAGCAGCCGGAAGACGCGGTCCTCGACCGAGCGGAGCCGGTCGACATGGGAGGCGATCTCGTCGATCCAGATGGCGACCTTGAAGCCGAAGGTGATCGGGACCGCGTGCTGGGAGTGCGTACGCCCCGGCATCGGCACCTCGGCGCCCGCCTCGGCGACCTTCGACAGCGAGCGCAGCAGGTCGCCGAGCAGGTCGAGGATCTTGTCGTGCGCCTGGCGCATCAGGATAAGGTCAGCGGTCTGGGTGATGTTCTGTGTGGTGGCGCCCCAGTGGACCCAGCCACCGTGCTTCGCGCCGACGACCCGGCACAGCTCCTCGACCAGCGGCGTCAGCGGGTGGCTGTGCTCCGCGGTGGCCCTCTCGATCCGGTCCAGGTCGAGCTTGTCCAGATCGGCGGCCTCGGCGATCGCCTCGCCGGCCTCTGCGGGGATCACCTTCACGGCCGCCTCGGCCTCGGCCAGCGCCGCTTCGACGTCGAGTCGTGCCTGAAGGCGCGCCTCGTAGGTGAAGAGATCTCCGATGCCGTGGTCGGGGACTCGTCCGTCGGTGAATCGGTTGCTCGAGCCCGCGGGCATGTCGAGTGATCCTTTACGCGTCGTTCACACAATGATTGGAAAACAGAAACCCAATCTTAATGGACGCAAGCCGCAAACACCCGCGATCGTGTGCTGCATCACTTGGATCGTGCAAGTGAACTGAAACAGGCCGTGCCACACGGCACGGCCCGAATCTATGGAGCGGACGACGAGATTCGAACTCGCGACATCAACCTTGGGAATCAGATTACCTCTCCCCACACCCGCTTGCTCGCGCTTACGTGGACCGGGGTTTGGTGCTGGCTCTTCATGGCAATGATGGGCCTCGTCGAGGGTACCGGGGGCATCGTGGGGGCACGTGCGGGTGTCCGTATCGCGGGGGCGGAGCGTTCCTCATTCCGGCACTTGGCCCCCTTGGCGGGGGTCTGGGGGCTTGCCCCCACGCTGCCCAACGTCCTTGAGCTTAGAAGCGTCGCGGGGAGTGTCCCCTCCGCCAGCAGGGTCCCTCCTCCCTCGTCATCAGCCGACTCCCTAGATCCCTGGTCGACTGGACGGCGCGGGCATCAGTGCTCCGGCTCGGGGCTGGCCGGTCAGCGTTTGGGCCGTCCTCGACGTTGGCTGGATCGCAGGATCCGTGTGCTGATGGCAATGGTCGTGAGGATCGCCATCGAGGCGAAGACGACGGCGGAGGGATCGATGCTCGCCGTGATGTGGTCCATGGCGAGGAAGGCTAGCGGTCCGGCGCGCTGATGTGATCGGTTTGGCGGGTCTTCGCCGTGTGCCTGCTGGTGATGAGCGTCTTGGTCTTCGGACTGGGGCGCTCTTCTTCATTTGCGCGGCACGTAGGGGGACCGGCCGCCAGGCCGCACGCCCCCGGAGGCCGCGCTCGCGGCCGGAGGCCGCCTTGAGTCAGTAGAGAAAGTTCTCACGGGACAGAGGGGCCGGAGCCATGTGTCGGAGGGTCTGGCGGGCTGGCGGGCTGGCGCTGCTCATACCTGTCGATGATGGTCTCGAGGATCTGTTCGACCTGCTGTTCGTCGTACGTGTGCGGATCGGATTGGCCAGCATCTGCATCGATCTGCGTGGCGAGCAAGGTTGCGGCAATGCCTAGAACGGCGCAGATGGCGGTCGTGGCGGCGTTCGCGGTGGCCGGCCGCGACTCGATCCAGTCGGCAATCCGAGTCATTACCGGGGTTCCCTGCGTGCGTAATTCGGCTGCAACCGCAAGTGGGTCGAGCTCACCCGAGCGCAGTCGCTCGGCGAGGGCGAGAAGTAGCGCGTTCGCGAACTCGGGGGAGTTGGCCACGATCTTCCGGGCGCCGTCGTCGGCTCGGGCTAGGACCGGCCGACCGATGCCACGACAGTGCTCACACGGCCCGATCTTTAGATTGATCTCCGTCTGTGAGGTTGCTGCAGTTGCCACTGCAGACTCGCCGCGATACTTGAAGGGGAGGCCGCAGTCGTCACAGATCGCCCAATAGATTCGTCCGGAACGCCCCGCGGCGACCGTGAACGTCTCCCGAGTCGCGTTGTCGTCTCGGCCAAGGGTGAAGATCTTGAACATGGGCCTCCACTCCCAAACACCGCTCGCCTCGAACGCTTGACGATCGATCACGGCGAGTCGTTGCCTCCGGCCGACATGAACGATCCTCGGCACAACCTCCACTGCAGACTTGGCGCAAATTGGGCATATGAACTCGGCCGGGGTGAGTGGGACCTCATCCTCAGCAGTAACTTCCGCAACGTGGAGCGGGATCGACGTCACCTCGCCGCACTCAGGGCATTGAATGTCGAACGGCGGTTCATCCGGCAACTGATCAACGTCGAACGGCGGTTGATCCGGCAGCAGAGTCGCCGCACTGTTCTGGGCTCGCAGTTGCTTACGGCGTTTGGCCGCTCGCCGTTCTCGGTTGTTGATCCCCATGCGCCGCGTCACCCTTGTCTCGGCCGGATGGGAAGATTCGAGCAGCACGTCAAGTCATCGTCCAAGTGATTCTCTAGCCCGATGCTCCAAATTGGGGATAGGTCGCCAGGCTCGGTTGGCAGTGGGTTCTGATAGGCGGATGCGGCGGTGATCCGTAGGTCGCCGGTGTGCTAGAACAGACGCCGTGGAACTGATTCGGAAGGGCAAGGTTCGCGAGGTCTACGCGGACGGAGACGATGTAATCCTGGTGGCGTCGGACAGGGTCTCCGTGTATGACGTGGTGCTGCCGACGCCGATTCCGGACAAGGGAGCGATCCTCACGCAACTCTCGTTGTGGTGGTTCCGGCAGTTCGCGGATCTGGTGCCGAATCACGTCATCAGCGAGGACGTTCCGGCTGAGTGGGCGGGTCGAGCGATCCGATGCCGCCGCCTGGACATCCTCCCGGTCGAGTGCATTGCGAGGGGCTACCTCGCCGGACTCGGCCTGGAGAGCTACAAGGAGTCCGGCACCATCTCGGGCGTTGGACTGCCCGCTGGCCTGGTCGAGGCCGACAAGTTGCCGTCTCCCGTCTTCACCCCGTCGACCAAGGCGGAGCAGGGCGAGCATGATGAGTTCATGACCGTAGCGGCGGTTCGCGACCTGGTCGGCGCAGAGACTGCTCAGCAGCTCGAAGACCTCACGCTCAAGATCTACGGACGCGGCGCTGAGATTGCCCGCGAGCGTGGGGTGATCATTGCTGACACAAAGTTCGAGTTCGGCCGGGATGCTGACGGTGTACTCACACTCGGCGATGAGGTGCTTACGCCGGACTCGTCGCGGTTCTGGAAGGTCTCCGAGTACAACCCGGGTCGTTCACAGTGGTCCTACGACAAGCAGTTCGTACGCGACTGGTCGTCTTCGCTCACCGACTGGGACCGTACGGATCCCGGCCCCGAGGTCCCTGCCGAGGTCGTCGCCGAGACGCACGCTCGGTACGTCGAGATCTACGAGCAAATCACCGGTGAGAAGTGGAGTTCCTGATGTCTGATCAAGCCAACGAGTCCCCCGAGGTCTTCGACCCCCGCGAGATGCAGGCCGTCCACCGACGGATCCTCGCTGCCAAGGATCGAGGCGAAGAACCTACGCCTGAGGATCTCGCTTACGCCGCGCGCGTCAACGCTTCGCCGTACTCGAAGTTCGACCGCGCATGGCGCTCTGACGACGACGAATAAGGATTCCGGCAACGCCTGCGCCCTGGAGTAAGGTGAACTAGTACACCTTGCGAGATTGAGAGACCCGCCGTGACCGTTGAGCGTTCCGAGCCGCCGTACCTGCAGATTGCCCGACAGATCCGTGACCAGATCGAGTCCGGGCAACTCGCGGTTGGCGAGCCGATCCCATCCGCCCGTCAGATTGCGGTGAGTTGGGGTGTAGCGCTGGCGACAGCGACCAAGGTGCAGGCGCACCTTCGCAGTGAGGGGCTGATTGAGTCGGTTCCTGGCGTGGGGTCGATCGTGACTGCAAAGAAGGAAGCCGGTGGCGGACGCTCTTACTTGAAGGCGACGAGCGCTACGGGGCTCATTTACGCAGGCACGAAGGAGGCTCGCATCCTTTCGGCCGACCTGGTCGAGGCGTCGCCTGAGATCGCCGCAGCGCTCGGACTCGATCCGGGTGCGCCGGTCATCCGGCGAGAGCGAGTGACGCTCGCTGATGGTGAGCCGCGAGCGATGTCGGTGAGTTGGTTGTCCGGAGACGCCGCGGAACGAGCTCCGAAACTCTTGGAGACCGAGCGAATCCCTCGGGGAACGTTCGCATACCTCGCAGACACGCTCGGCGTCTCGGTCACGGCTGGGCGGGAGCAGATCAGCGCAACGGCGGCTGACGAGGTGCAGGCGGCTGGCCTGAACGTCGCCCTTGGCGCGCCGGTTCTCCTTACGCGTACCTGGTACATCACAGATGCCGGCACGGTCATCGAGTACGAGGAGGGCGTCAGCCCCGAAGGGCAGTGGGTCGCCAGCGAGTTCACGCTCTGACCTGCTGATTCGTCGTCCTCCGCGAGAAAGTTGCCCGTCTTGCTTGCGTAGGTGTCCTAGTACACGTACAGTCGTGTCCTAGTACACCGAACGGCGGTGTTCTTACCGAAGGACTAGAGCAATGGCGATTCAGCGGAGGATGAACCTCACCATCGAGCAGGTCTTCCCGGCAGGCGCGTTCATCGTGGGTGCGGTCGAGCCGGTCCAGGACTGGGACCAGGCGGCACTCCCGGACGGAACCCGGCCGCAGAAGATCGACAAGGAGACCGGCCTCCCGACCTGGACTGTGCCGGTCCTCGACGCCGACCCTGAGGCGGGCAAGAACGAGAAGACGGTCAACGTCAAGATCCTGGCTAAGCACCAGCCGGTGCCCCCGGCGAACGACACTGGCCTGCCGTTCGTGCCGGTCGAGTTCACCAACCTGATCGGTGTCCCGTGGATCGACGACTCCGGCAACCGCCCCAAGTTGATGTGGTCGCTCACGGCCATGGGGATGGACGCTCCCGGCGCTGCGCGCAAGCCCGCCAGCGGAGCCGCTGCCACCAAGGCCGCCTGAGCCCGGCCCCACATTCGCCCGCCAGCCGTCGCGGAAGGGAAGCCGTGGCGGCTGGCGGGTCTCCAACTCCCAGAACGGAGCACGTCATGAACGAAACGATCTACATGAGCATCGGCGGCCTGCTCGCCCTGGCCGTGGCGGTCCTGGTCGTCATCAAGCCGACCCGACCCGCCACCCTGGCCGCCCTGGGCTGGCTGGCCTCTACGGTCCGCCGCGCCTGGTGGTGGCTGGTCTTCCGGATCACCTGGAAGGGACTCGCCCGTGAGGCCGGTCTCTCCAAGCGCCGCACCAAGCGCGTGAAGAAGATGGGCGTGGGGGAGGAGTCCATCGAGAAATGGCGCGACCCTCGCCTCAAGAGGGTGACGACCTCGACCCACTCGGTGACCCTCAAGGTCCGCACCCGACGCGGTCAGGCCCTGGCCGACCTGGAGGCCTTCGCCCCGAAACTGGCGGCCACCTATCAGGCCGACTCCTACCGGGTTTACCCCGCCAAGCGTCGCCCGGGATCGACGGTGATGTTCGAGCTGGTGATGCGGGACCTGATCACCAAGCCCACCACGGCCGCGATGCCGGAGCCCCGGATGCAGACCGAAACGGTCCGGCTGGGTCGCCGTCAGAACGGCAAGCCGTTCCACCTCCAGATCGAACAGCGCCACACCCTGGTCGTGGGTGCGTCCGGTGCGGGTAAGGGCTCGTTCCTGTGGGGCATCGTCGGCTCGCTGTCCCCGGCTATCGCGGTCGACGCCGTACGGGCCTATGGGATCGACCTCAAGGGCGGCATGGAGTTGATGATGGGCGCTCCGCTGTTCACCAAGATTGCGGTCAAGGGTGAGCAGGCCGTGGAGATGCTGGAGGAGTTCGTCTCCATCGCGGATGCCCGTACCGAGGCCCTGCAGGGCATCTCTCGCAACCACAAGCCCGGTCCTGGTGACCCGCTCTACCTGCTCCTCATCGACGAGTTGGCCTCGCTGACCGCGTACGCCGACCCGAACATCAAGAAGGAGGCAGAACGGCTCCTCAAGCGGCTGCTCTCGATCGGTCGCGCTGTCGGTGTCGTCGTGGTCGCGTTCGTCCAGGACCCCCGCAAGGAGGTCATCGACATGCGCGGCCTGTTCACCCAGACCATCGCGCTCCGGGTCCGCTCCGCGATGGAAACGAACATGGTCCTCGGGGACGGCATGGCCACTCAGGCAGCCGCACACCGCATCCTGAAGGCCGCCCAGGGCACCGCCTGGATCATCGACGAGGACGGCTCCACCGACCGCATCCGCGCTGACTACTGGCCCGACGAACTCATCCGCCGCCTGGCCTCGCTCTACCCGGCGACCCCGGACCTGATGACGATCTCGGATGCCGCTCCTGGCGACCTGCCCGGGATGCAGCTCTCCCTGACCGATGGGGGTCCGCGATGAGTACCCCGGCCTGGATGGAGCACGCTGCCTGCACGACTCGGGAGAAGCGCGGCCTGCCTTGGACGACCGACGCCAGCGCGGCCCCCTCGGTCCTGGTTGACCTGATGCGGGAGACCTGCGAGGCCTGCCCGGTCCGGCTCGCCTGCCAGGCCTACGCCAGCCGCAACCGCGTCACCGGTGGCTGGTGGTGCGGCGTCGACCAGGCCCCCGCGCCTGAGGACCTGCTCGACCTGCTGGACGCTCTCCCCGCGGCTTCTCGCCTGGACGGTGCGGCATGAGCGCCACGACCTGCACCGCCACCAAGGACACCAACGTCCACAACCACACCTGCGACCAGGACCCGCTCCACGAGGTCCGCCACGGGCACCACTGCCCCGGCTGTGACGTGTGGTGGCTCCAGACCGCCAACCCCACGCGCGCCACCGTCACCGCTGAGGGTCAGGGGCTGTTGTGGTGACTGCTTCGACCCTGGATGCACCGGGCATCCACAGTGACGCATCGCCCTCGACGGGTGGGACTGTCTCCTACCCGTACGGGGAGGGTGCGCCGCTGGATCTGTCCGGACTCTCCGATGCCGAGTTCGCCTCGACCGCCGCACGGCTCCTGGACGGCACCTTCGATGCCTGGTCCGAGACCGCCGCGAACGTCGGCTACTGCGCCCACCCCATCCGGCTCACCGGAGCCTCGGAGACCTTCGACGCCCGAACCGGGGATCTCGTCGGCACCTTTGCGTCCGCGAATGCCCCGCTCGGGGTGCTCTACCGTCCCTGCGGCAACCGCCGCGCCGATGTGTGCCCGTCCTGTTCCCGGACCTACGCCCGCGACACCTTCGCCATGATCAACGCTGGGCTTGTCGGCGGGAAGACGATCCCTGACACGGTGGCAGACAACCCGCTGCTCTTCGTCACCTTCACCGCCCCCTCCTTCGGACACGTCCACGGCCCCCGGCCGAAGAACGGCCAGCGTGTTGGCGGAAGGTGTCGGCCACGCTCCGCCAGGCCCGGACAACCGATGACCTGCGAGCACGGCCGCCCGCTGTCCTGCATGACTGTCCACGGCGAGGACGACTCGGCCAATGGCGCGCCACTGTGTCACGAGTGTCACGACCTCGACAGCGCGATCGTGTGGCAGTGGCACGCTCCCGAGTTGTGGCGCCGCACCACCATCGCCCTACGTCGTGTCCTGGCCGATCACCTCGGCGTCACCGAGACCCGACGCAAGCCCACCAAGAAGAACCCGACCCCGCTGCCGTGCCTGGCCGACGTCGCCGCGGTGCAGTTCGCCAAGGTCGCCGAATACCAAGCCCGTGGGCTCGTCCACTTCCACGCACTCATCCGGCTCGACGGCCCAGACGGCCCCGGGTCACCTGCCCCACTCGACGGTCACGCCCTTGGACGGCTCCTGGAGGACGCGGCCGGCCGAATCGAATTCACCGCCGACCGGATCGACGCCGACGACCCCCAACGAGTCCTGCGCTGGGGCACGCAGCTAGATATCCGCGTGGTCCGCAATGGGCACCGCACCGACGACCCCAACGGTCCTCTGACCCCCGGCCAGGTCGCTGGCTACCTCGCCAAGTACGCCACCAAAGACGCCAACTCCATCAGCACCACCAGCGCCGACGAGCCCCGCGAGCACATCGCCGCGTTCTCCTCGAGGTGCCGCGAACTCGCCGCCAGGTCCCGCCGTCACTACGGCCTGCACACCGACCGTGACGGTAAGGAGAACAACCCCTACTTCTACCTGGGCAAGTGGGTTCACATGCTCGGCTTCCGGGGCCACTTCTCCACCAAGTCCCGGCGCTACTCGATCAGCCTGGGTCGCCTGCGTCGTGCCCGGGCCAAGTACCGCCAATTCATCGAGGCCTCCAAGAGCGACCAGGACGCCCGCGCCGCGCTGCTCGACCTCGGCGAACTCGAAGCCAGGCTCCTGGCCGACGACGAAGACACAACGCTCGTCATCTCTCGATGGGCCTTCGAAGGCGTCGGCTGGACCCACCCCGGCGACGAAGCCCTTGCCCTGGCCGCTGCTGCCCGTGCCCGTGAGTACGACCAGTGGAAGGCCCAGACGAAGAACACCAACCGATGAAGGGGAAAGTGATGAGTAGCAACAACAGCGTTGAGATGGAACCGCTCATGACGCTCGACGAGGTCGCGGAGTACCTCCGAGTCTCTGTGCTGACCGTTCGTTGGCTGCGCCAGGAGGGCAAGTTCGCTCCTGCGGTCAAGGTCGGTCGTCGCCTGGCTTGGAAGCGCTCGGCCGTTGCCGCCTGGGTGACGGAGCAGACGGAGGCGGCAGCATGAGCGTCCAGCGCTACACCACCGCAGAGGGAAAGGTCCGCTACCGGGCTCGGGTGAAGCATCACGGCCGTGAGGTCGCTACCCGCGTCTTCGACCGCAAGCGCGACGCTGAGACCTGGGAGGAAGACCAGAAACGACGCCTCCGGATGGGGGAGTGGTTCGACCCTCGCCGGGGCCGGGTCGCTCTCTCCGTGGTCGCTGTCGACTGGCTGGAGTCGCGCCAGACGATCAAGAAGAACTCCCTTGCCCTCGAAACCGGGATCTGGCGTCGACACATCGAACCGCGGTTCGGCAAGGCACCGGTCGCCTCGATCACCTCGGCCGAGATCTCCTCGTGGGTCGGTCGGATGGTCGCTGACGGCCTCTCGCCCTCGACGGCTGCGCGCTCCCTCGGCGTCTTTCGTCGGCTCCTGGCGTACGCGGTCCTGGATGGTCGAGTGACTGCCAATGCTGCGGCCGGGGTGAAGCCTCCTACCGCTGGGCACATCAAGCGAGAAGGTCAGTTCCTTTCCCGCGATGAGATCGCAGCTCTTTCGGCTGCCTGCTCCAGTGAGTACCGAGATGTCGTCTGGGTGCTGGCGCTCGCTGGTCTGCGGTGGGCCGAACTGGCTGGGCTCAAGGTGGGTGACCGGGTGAAGGTCCCTGGG
Organism: Nocardioides sp. NPDC127514; assembly: GCF_040302125.1. Taxonomy (NCBI): domain Bacteria; kingdom Bacillati; phylum Actinomycetota; class Actinomycetes; order Propionibacteriales; family Nocardioidaceae; genus Nocardioides; species Nocardioides sp. NPDC127514. The sequence continues at coordinate 92,916 of NZ_JBEORF010000019.1, forward strand.
GAGGGCCTGCGACTTCAGCGCACGGTGATGTCCAACGTGGCCACCGGCTCACTGTTCGAGGACAGCCTCAAGAACAAGCGCTCTCGGACGGTGCCGCTGGTTGCCGAGTTGGTGCCGATCATCGACAAGTGGTGTGAGGGCAAAAAGTCCGATGACTGGATCTTCCACGCCCCGAAGGGTGGGCCGCTGAGTGAGCCGAACTGGAAGCGCTCGGTCGGCTGGTCGGCGGCTATCAAGAAGATCGACCGATCCACGCTCCGCGTCCACGACCTCCGCCACACCTGCGCCTCCCTCTGGCTCGGTGCTGGCGCTGACCCGAAGGTCGTTCAGCGCATCCTCGGACATGCCTCCGCCGCGATGACGATGGACCTCTACGGCCACCTCATCGACAACAACCTCTGGGACTCAGCCAAGAGGGTCGGGGGCATCCTGGGGGCATCTGAGGCCCAAACAGAAACCCGCACTGACGACGATGACGACGAAAGTGCGGGCTGACCTGCTGTGGAACGTGGAGCGGACGACGAGATTCGAACTCGCGACATCAACCTTGGGAAGGTTGCGCTCTACCAACTGAGCTACGTCCGCAGGTGCGACCAGGATGTTACCCCACACACCCAGCCAGGTGTGAAACCGGTTCAGGAAAGTCGCGTCATCTGGGGATAGCGGGCCGACAGCCCGTCGCCCGCCGGGCCGCGCAGCATGCGGCGTACGGCCCAGGGGAGCGCGCGAGCGGCCAGCCGCCGGACCTCGCGTATGGGTCCGCCGATGCTCGGCTCCTCGATGACGACCAGCGGTTTCGGGGTGGGCAGGTGGTGGCGTACGCCGAGGGTGTCGAGGACCTTGATCGCCATCAGCTGGTGGCCGGGGGCGCCCAGGAAGCCGTGGCCGTCCCAGTAGCCGGCGTCGTCGTACTCGGTCATCCGCCAGAAGTCGACCAGCGTCGCCCCGCGCCGCTGTGCGATCTCGCGGACGGCCTCGTTGTAGACCGCGAAGCGCCCGCGGAGCAGCCGCCCGACGGTGGTCGCCCGCGCGCCGTACGCAGTGAAGACCAGCACCTTCGCGCCGCTGTCGACGAGTTCCCCGATCGCCGACTCGTAGGTCGCGAGCAGGGCGTCGACGTCGACGTGCGGCCACATCAGGTCGACCGATCCGCCGTAGATCGTCACCACGTCCGGCTCGAGGGCGATCGCCGGCTCGACCTGCTCCTTGACGATCCGGTCGATCCCGCGGCCGCGGACGGCGAGGTTGGCGTAGGTGAACTCAGGAGTCCGCTCGGCCATCACCTCGGCGACCCGATCGGCCCAGCCGCGTACGCCGTTCGGACGACGTGCGTCGGTGTCACCGACGCCCTCGGTGAAGGAGTCGCCCAGCGCGACGTACCGGCGATATCCGCCGGGGATCAGCGCATCCAGTGCCATGGCCCCGATTCAACCGGGTTTGCGCCACGACGTACGACTCTGCCGGGGAATCTGTGACAGATGAGGTAGGGGAGATTCCAGGGAAGCCGCAGGGGCCGTGCAGAACGCCCGGCTGCGTTAGGTTTGGCTCGTGCTGCTCAGCGACAAGGACATCCTGACCGAGATCCACGACGGAAGGATCGTCATCGACCCCTGGGACGAGTCGATGCTGCAGCCGTCGTCCGTCGACGTGCGTCTGGACCGGTTCTTCCGGGTCTTCGACAACCACAAGTACGCCACGATCGACCCGGCCGTGGACCAGTCCGAGCTCACCCGGCAGATCGAGACCGAGGGTGACGAGCCGTTCATCCTGCACCCGGGCGAGTTCGTGCTGGGGTCGACGTACGAGACGGTCAGCCTGCCCGACGACATCGCCGCGCGCGTGGAGGGCAAGAGCTCGCTGGGGCGTCTCGGGCTGCTCACCCACGCCACCGCCGGCTTCGTCGACCCGGGTTTCTCCGGCCATGTGACGCTCGAGCTGGCCAACGTCGCGACCCTGCCGATCAAGCTCTACCCGGGCATGAAGATCGGGCAGTACTGCTTCTTCAGGCTCACCTCGCCCGCCCAGAACCCCTACGGCAGCGAGAAGTACGGCAGCCGCTACCAGGGCCAGCGCGGCCCGACCGCCTCGCGCAGCTTCCAGAGCTTCCACCGCACCAAGATCTGAGCGTGGGTGTCGGTGGTCGCCGCTAGGGTCGGGTGGATGAGCGAAGCACCATTCCTGGCCCCCGACGGCCAGACGCGATGCGCGTGGGCCGGCGGGGCGCCGGAGTTCCTCGACTATCACGACACCGAGTGGGGATTCCCGGCCGGCGGTGACGTACGGCTCTTCGAGAAGATCTGCCTGGAGGGGTTCCAGAGCGGGCTGTCGTGGCGCACGATCCTCAACAAGCGGCCCGCCTTCCGCGAGGTCTTCGCCGGCTTCGACTTCCACCAGGTGGCCGAGTTCGACGAGGGCGACGTCGAGCGACTCCTGCAGGACGCGAGGATCATCCGCCATCGCGGCAAGATCGAGGCGGCGATCAACAACGCCCGCCGCGCGGTCGAGCTCGTCGAGGAGCGTGGGTCGCTGGCTGCGTACGTCTGGGGGTTCGAGCCCGAGCCGCTCAAGGTCCCGGAGGTGGTGGCCACCTCTGCCGCCTCGATCAGCCTCTCCAAGGACCTCAAGAAGCGCGGCTGGAAGTTCGTCGGGCCGACGACGATGTACGCGTTCATGCAGTCGATGGGGATCATCAACGACCACTCGCTCGACTGCGTGATCCGGGATCGGGTCGAGGCCGAACGGGCGGCGTTCGTCAGGCCCTGACCTGTGCGCTGAGCCTGTCCAAAAGGCGGGGGCCGATCCTTCGTCGGAACCGAGATGTGTTTAGGCTGTCCTAACTAAGCATTGCCTAACCCCATGAGGTGTTCCCCCGTGATCCGTCGATCCGTACTCATCGCAGCGAGCCTCGTGCTCGCTGCCACCGGCCTGGCTGCGTGCAGCACGGGCGCGACCGACTCCGCGGACGGCTCCGCGGAATCTGCCTCGAAGGCAGACAAGGGCGCGTTCCCCGTGACCGTCGAGCACGCCTACGGCAGCACCGAGATCACCGAGGAGCCGACCAACGTCGCCACCATCGGCTGGTCGGACCACGACGTGGCGCTGTCGCTGGGTGTCGTCCCGGTCGCTGCCCAGGCGATCACCTGGGGCGGCAACGAGCAGCAGTCGACCGACTGGTTCGACGCCGAGCTGAAGAAGGTCGGCGGCAAGCAGCCGGTCCGCTACAACGCCGACACCAGCATCCCCTTCACCGAGATCAGCAAGGCGGCCCCGGACCTGATCCTGGCCACCAACTCGGGCATCACCGAGGCCGACTACAAGAAGCTCAGCAAGATCGCCCCTACCGTCGCCTTCCCCGGTGCCCCGTGGCTGACCTCGTGGCAGGACTCGCTCGAGATGATCGGCAAGGCCACCGGCCGCGTCACCCTGTCCGAGGAGGTCAAGAAGGAGACCGAGGACGCGATCGCGCAGGCCCAGAAGGACCACCCGCAGATCGTCGGCGCCAGCTACCTGGTCACCGGTGTCCAGGACAACTCCAAGCTCGGCACCATCGGTCTGTACGGCGCCGGCGACGCGCGTCCGCAGATGCTGACCCAGCTCGGCATGGAGCTCGCGCCGGTCGCCGACAAGCTCGTCCCCGCGGGCCAGTTCTACACCGACGTCTCCGCGGAGAAGGCTCCCGAGCTGGAGTCGGAGGTGCTGATCAACCTCGGCTACACCGAGGGCAGCTTCGAGGCCCTGCAGAAGGACAAGCTGCTCAGCCAGATCCCCGCGATCAAGAACGGCCACTACCTCGACGTGACCGACCAGCCGCTGTCCCTGACCTTCTCCGCCGCGAGCACGCTGTCGATCCCGTACTTCATCGACGAGCTCGTTCCCTCGATCGCCGAGGCGGTCGACGGCGGGAAGGTCAACGTCACCGCGGCTGAGTGAAGCCCGCGTTGACCACACGTACGCCTCTCGCCCCGGCCGACCCGGCAGCATCAGCCGCCGCGGTCGTCCGGGGCAGGCGGCTGCCCGGGATCGGGCTGATCCTGGCGGCGCTGCTCCTCGCGGCCGTCGCCTCGCTCCTGCTCGGTGCCGAGTGGGTTCCGCCCACTGCACTCTTCGACGACGGCAGCTTCGGGCACGCGATCCTGGAGAACCGGATCGCCCGCACCGCGATCGCCTTCGCCGTCGGCGGCGCGCTCGCGCTCGGCGGCGCCTGCCTGCAGGGACTCACCCGCAACCCGCTGGCGGACCCAGGGCTGCTCGGCCTCAACGCCGGTGCGGCCTTCGCCGTCGTCGTGGCCCTCGTGTACGTCGGTGCCACCGGCCTCGACTCGCTGCTGTGGGCCGCCTTCATCGGCGCGGCGCTGGCTGCGATCGCCGTGCACGGCGTCGCCGCCATCGGCCGTGACGGCGCCACTCCCGCCAAGCTGGTGCTCGCTGGCGCGGCACTGACCGCAGCGCTGACCAGCTGGACCAGCGGCATCCTGCTGATGGACCACAAGGGCCTGGAGGTCTTCCGGCAGTGGCAGGTCGGCACCATCGGCAGCGACTGGGGAGACCTCGCGATCTGCGCTCCGTTCCTCGTCATCGGCGCCGTGATGGCGCTGCTGGGCGCCCGCGTCCTGGACGCGCTCGCGCTCGGCGACGACCTGGCCAAGGGGCTCGGTCGTCGTACCGGTCTGGACCGGGTGTTCGTCGGCATCGCGGTGGTGCTGCTGAGCGGCACCGCCACCGCCCTGGTCGGTCCGGTCGCGTTCGTCGGTCTGGTCGTCCCGCACGCCGTACGCGCCCTGGTCGGTCCCAGCTACACGCTGGTCCTGCCGCTCTCCATCGTCGCCGGCGCCGCGCTCACGGCCTTCGCTGACGCGCTGGGCCGGGTCGTGCTGCCGCCCACCGAGGTGCAGGTCGGCATCATGACGGCCGTGGTCGGCGTACCTGCCTTCATCTGGTTCCTTCGGCGTGGACGGATGGCGGGCCTGTGAGCGCGACGACGACTGCCGAACCGACCAGCCCCGTCGACATCGTACGCAAGGCCCGGCGGGCCCCGCGACGGCACCATGCCTTCGTGGTCGCTGCCCTGGCGGTGATCCTCTTCGGGGCCTTCGTCGCCCGGGTGCTGCTCGGCAACTTCATCATCACCGTGCCCGACTTCTTCACGATCCTCGGCGGCGGCGAGATCCCCGGCGCCCGCGAGGCCAGCTTCCTGCTGATGTCGGAGAAACTCCCGCGGGCGATCCTCGGGGTGCTGGTAGGGGTCGCGTTCGGCAGCGCCGGCGCCGTCTTCCAGAGCACCCTGCGCAACCCGTTGGCCAGCCCCGACATCGTCGGCGTCTCGCTCGGCGCGAGCGCCTCGGCGGTCTTCGCGATCGTGGTGCTCGACCTGCAGGGGCTGGCCCTGAGCATCGCCGCGATCGTTGGCGCGATCGCGATCGCGGTGGCGGTCCGGCTCGTCGCCGGCTCCGACGGCAGCTACCGCCTCGTCCTCGTCGGAGTCACCGCGGCGGCCGCGATGACCGCGGTCGTCCACTACCTCTTCACCCGTGCCAACGAGTTCGACGCCCTGCTCGTGCTGCGCTGGCTGACCGGCGCACTCAACGGCGTCACCTGGTCCACCATCTGGATCCTGCTCGGCTTCCTCGTCGTACTCGTGCCGGCGCTGGTCTGGACCGCCCGCTCCGCCCAGATCCTCCAGCTCGGCCCGGACGTGGCCACCGGCCTGGGCGTCAGCCAGCGGCGTACGGACCTGCTGCTCCTGCTCGCCGTGCTGCTCACCGCTCTCGGCGTCGCCGCGGCCGGGCCGGTCGCCTTCGTCGCGTTCGTGGCCGGACCGATCTCGCGGGCGCTCAACGGCGGACGTACGACCTTGGTCGGTGCTGCGCTCGTCGGCGCCATCGTGATGGTGGCGGGCGACTACATCGCCGACTATGCGATACCTGGCGTCTCCTTTCCGGTAGGCGTCGTCACCGGTGCGTTCGGGGCACCGTTCCTGTTGTGGTTGCTCGCCGCTGGCAGAGCTGGAAGGAAAGCTTGATGCGACTCGCTGCGGAGAACGTGAGCCTCGGTTACGGCGCGGAGCCGGTCGTCGACGCGGTCTCGCTAGAGATCCCGGACGGCCTCACCACCGTGATCGTCGGCGCCAACGGCTGCGGGAAGTCCACCCTGCTGCGCGGGATGGCGCGGCTGTTGAAGCCGATCTCGGGACAGGTGGTCCTCGACGGCAAGGCGGTCCACAAGCAGCCCACCCGCGCGGTGGCCAAGACCCTCGGCCTGATGCCGCAGTCGCCGGTCGCTCCCGAGGGCATCACCGTCGTCGACCTGGTCGGCCGCGGACGCCAACCCCACCGCAACGCGCTGCAGCGCTGGTCGCCCGAGGACGACGCGGCGGTCGCCGAGGCGCTCGAGCTGACGGACACGCTCGACCTCGCCGACCGCGTCGTCGACGAGCTCTCCGGTGGCCAGCGGCAGCGGGTCTGGGTGGCGATGGCGCTGGCTCAGCAGACCGACCTGCTGCTCCTCGACGAGCCGACCACGTTCCTCGACGTCGCCCATCAGGTCGACCTGCTCGACCTGCTCCACGGCCTCCGTGAGACCCGAGGCACCACCGTCGTGATGGTGCTCCACGACCTCAACCTGGCCGCCCGCTACGCCGACCACCTGATCGCGATGAGCGGCGGAAAGGTCGCCGCCACCGGCACGCCCGCCGAGGTGGTCACCGCCGACCGCGTCGAGCAGGTCTTCGGTCTGGAGTCCCAGGTCATCGTCGACCCCGTCTCGGGCACGCCGATGGTCGTCCCCATCGGACGTCACCACCGACCTACCGCTCACCCCCACGCACAAGGAGCCTGACATGCCCATCCTCGCCCGCGTCTCGGTGCGCTCCGTCGAGCGCCTCTCCCCGTCCTTCGCCCGGATCGAGCTGGCCGGCGACGACCTGGCCGACTTCGGCAACGACGGCCCGACCCTCGACCAGCGCATCAAGCTCCTCTTCCCGGCCACCCCGGGCGTGCTGCCCGAGCTCACCGCCGAGGACTGGTACGCCGAGTGGCTCGCGCTCCCCGAGGACGAGCGCCCGCGGATGCGCACCTACACGATCCGCTCGATCGAGGGGGTGGGCATCGAGAAGCGCCTGTACGTCGACTTCGTGCTGCACCCTGGCGCGCACGGTCCCGGCTCCGACTGGGCCGGCGCGGCCAAGCCGGGCGACGAGATCCTGGTCGCCGGTCCCAAGCTCGGCGAGCCCTACGGCGGGATCGAGTGGCTTCCCGGGGACGCGACCCGGCTGCTCCTGGTCGGCGACGAGACCGCCGTGCCGGCGATCGTCTCGATCCTCGAGTCGCTGCCGGCCGACGCCACCGGATCGGCCTTCCTGGAGGTGCCGGTCGCTGGTGACGTACAGGAGGTGTCTGCGCCTGAGGGGCTGCAGGTCAGCTGGCTGCCGCGCGAGGGCGCGCCAGTGGGCGGGCCGGCCCTGGCCGCCGTCGGTGGGCTGCTCGGCTTCGAGGCGACACCCGAGGACGTGACCTCGGTCGAGGTCGAGGACCCCGACCTGTGGGAGACCCCGGACTACTCGTCCTCGGGCGAGGAGGTCGCAGGCCCCGACAACGGGTCCGCGAACGGCGCTGAGAACGGCGAGGACGGGCGCTACGCCTGGATCGCCGGGGAGTCCCGGATGGTCACCGCGCTGCGCCGCCATCTGGTCAACGAGCTCGAGATGCCGCGCAAGCAGGTCGCCTTCATGGGCTACTGGCGAGAAGGCGTGTCGATGAAGGGGTGACCCAGCGCATTTTTGAGGCGTACGCGTGGTTAAGTTTGGTGCGCCCAATCAAATAGAAGGGTCTCGGAATGCAAGCAAGCATCCTGGCCGCGGACACCCTGATCCAGGCCAACGCGGTCGACTATCTCCTGATCGCGATCTACTTCGCGTTCGTTCTCGGCATCGGCTTCCTGGCCAGCCGCGGCATGTCGAGCTCGGTCGACTTCTTCCTCTCGGGCAGGTCCCTGCCCGCGTGGGTCACCGGTCTCGCCTTCATCTCAGCAAACCTCGGCGCCGTCGAGATCATGGGAATGTCGGCGACGGGAGCGCAGGTCGGGCTTCCCACCGTCCATTACTTCTGGATCGGTGCCATCCCGGCCATGCTGTTCCTGGGCGTCGTGATGATGCCCTTCTACTACGGCTCGAAGGTGCGCTCGGTCCCCGAGTTCATGAAGCGCCGTTTCGGCACCGGCGCCCACCTGGTCAACGCGCTCTCGTTCGCAGTGGCACAGCTGCTCATCGCCGGTATCAACCTCTACCTGCTCGGCTCCATCGTGCACGCGCTGCTCGGCTGGCCGTTGTGGGTGGCGCTGATCGTGGCCGCGGTGATCGTGCTGTCCTACATCACCCTCGGTGGTCTGAAGGCCGCGATCTACAACGAGGTGCTGCAGTTCTTCGTGATCGTCGCCGGGCTGCTGCCGCTGACCCTCCTGGGCCTCCACCGGGTGGGCGGCTGGGACGGCCTGACCTCGAAGATCGAGAAGGCCGCGGCCGCCAACCCCGACACCATTGCGCCCGCCGTCGACCAGCTCAACTCCTGGCCCGGCTCAGCGCTGACCGGCTTCTCCTCCGACTTCCTCTCGGTGGTCGGCATCGTCTTCGGTCTCGGCTTCGTGCTGTCCTTCGGCTACTGGACGACGAACTTCGTCGAGGTCCAGCGCGCGATGGCCGCCGACTCGATCAGCGCGGCCCGCAAGACGCCGATCATCGGTGCGTTCCCGAAGATGTTCATCCCGTTCATCACCATCTTCCCCGGCATGATCGCAGCGGTGCTGGTCACCGAGATCGCCAGTACGAAGGCGGGGGAGTCGGTTCCGGGTGGTGCCTCGGGTGAGGGCGTGACGTACAACGACTCGCTGCTCTACCTGATGGCAGAGGTGCTGCCCAACGGTCTGCTCGGCCTGGCGATCACCGGTCTGCTGGCGGCGTTCATGGCCGGTATGGCGGCCAACGTCTCCGCGTTCAACACGGTGGTGTCCTTCGACATCATCCAGGAGTACATCATCAAGGACCGCCCCGACGACTTCTACGTGAAGCTCGGCCGCTGGGCGACCGTCGCAGCGACCGCCATCGCGATCTTCACCGCCGTCCTGGCGTCCAGCTTCTCCAACATCATGGACTACCTGCAGACCCTGTTCGGGTTCTTCAACGCGCCGCTGTTCGCGACGTTCATCCTGGGTATGTTCTGGAAGCGGATGACCGCGACCGCCGGTTGGGCGGGTCTCGTCTCCGGCACGTTGGCGGCGGTGGGCGTCGGCATCCTCGCCGACGGCACGCTCGGCGGACTCTCCGTCGGCGTCCTGCCGCTGTCCGGTCAGGGTGCGTCGTTCGTGGCTGCCGGTGTGGCATTCGGTGTCGACATCATCGTCAGCGTGATCGTCTCGCTGGTCACCAAGCCGAAGCCGGAAGGCTCGCTGAAGGGTCTGGTCTACTCGGAGACACCGAGGGAGGACCTGGTGGACCCCGAGGACGCAGGTCGTCCGTGGTGGCAGCGTCCGGTGCCCCTGGCCGGTGTCGCGCTGGTCATGGTCACCATCCTGAACGCGATCTTCTGAGGAGACTGAGATGTCCAGCGAATCGAACACAGCCAAGACCAACAAGGGTTTCCTCGGCACGCTGCTGTCGCTCTTCGACATCCGCAACGTGATCGGGTCCCTGCTCGCGATCTACGGCATCATCCTGCTGCTGATGGGCCTGTTCGGCGACCCCGAGGTCGACAAGACCGGTGGGCCCAACGCCAACCTGTGGGCGGGCATCGTCCTGCTCGTCATCGGGGCCGCGTTCGTCGCCTGGGGTGTGCTCCGGCCGGTGGTGCCGGACGCACCTCACCTCAACAAGGAGGAGTAGCCCTTCCTCCTCGGTCTCAGAGCCCGATGAGGGTGATGTCACCACTCACAGTGGTGGTGCGGAGCTCGACGTAGGGCTCTCCCGCGGCCGGTGCGCCAGTGCTCTCGACAGTGCTGGTGCACCGGCCGGTCACCGTATTGACGTCGGTCCACACCGGGGTGCCGTTCGGGATCCCGATGCGTACGTCGGAGGAGGCGCCCTTCACCGAGATCCGCCCCGCGCTGACCGAGTGGATCGCGAAGTCGCCCGCGCCGGTCGAGTGGCTCACGTCGCCCTCGACCTCGTCGATCTCCACCGTGCCGGAGCCGGTCTTGGTGTGCAGGTCGTGGACCGTACCGATCCGGATGTCACCGGATCCGGACTTGATCGAGGCACGCCCGTCGAGGACATCCGCCTCGATGTCGCCCGAGCCGGACTCGACCTGGAGCTCCTCGATGACCCGGTCGATCCGAATGTCGCCCGACCCGGTCTGGAGCCAGGCAGCCCGGAGGACGCCCTGGGTGGCGATGTCGGCGGTGCCGGTGCGGGCTCGCAGCTGGCTGCGGGCGGGGACCGTCACGCTGATGTCGTAGCGCCGCGAGCGGCTGAACGGGCCCTTGTGCGGGTCGACGATGTTGATCGTGTCGCCGCTCTGCTCGACGACCAGACTCTCGGCGTCATCGCCGTCGATCTCGACGACGGTCTCGTCGGTATCGGTCGCCTGGACCTCGAGATTGCCCTTCCCGAACTCGACGAAGAGCTTGGCGGGCGCGGTGGACATGAAGGTGTACGTGCTCATGATGATGCTCCTCAGGGTGTGCTGATCTACCGGACCGGCCGGGCGGCCGTCCGTGGTCGTGCATCTGCTGGGTGTCTAGATCTGGCCTAGGTCAGAGCCAGCCGGTCATCCGGCGGTCGGACCGGCCGCGGTTGCTTCCGCGGAACGGGTCGAGGCTGCTCATCGCCTCGTTGACGATGTGGGGGATCGCGGAGAGGTCGACGTCGACGTTGACCGCGTTGTCGCGGGTCGCCGCGCGTACGGCGCCGACGAGCCAGGTGTTGAGCGACTGGCCGGCATCCGCCGCGGCCTCCTCGGCCTTCGCCTTGAGCGACTCGGGGATGCGGAGGGTCACCCGGGCGAGGGTGTCGTCGCCCTCCGGCTCCGGCGGGGTCGGCGGAGCCGGGGGAGCGGGCGGTGTCGGCGGCGTGGGGGCGACCGGCTCGGCGAGCTCGGGAAGGGTGACCCCGAACTCCAGGTCGCGCCCTCGCAGGCGTACGTCCACGTTGCCCGTCGGCAGCTCCGCCGTGATCTCCGCGGCCGCCTGGCTCACCGCCTCCATCACCGCCAGCCGAGCGGCCGGGTCGAGTGCGTAGGTGAGCCGCTCCGCGGTCTCCCGTGCCTCCGGTCCCGATGCCTCGGCAGCGGCCAAGAGGTCCCGTCGCAGGCTGTCGATGTACGGCGTGATGTCCATACGCACCACTATGACATCATCATGACGTCACCACAACCCCGATCTGACATCACGTGATGTCAACCGCCTCGCCGAGGCGTCACCCCGGTCGGCCGAGAGGGCAGGCGCGTCGGTCGAATGGGCACGCTGGTGCCGTCTCGGCCGACGCGAGCGACGTCTCGGCCAAATGACGATGACACCTTGTGAATCACTCACAAGGTGTCATCGGCTGGTGCAGCGGACTGCGTGGGGTCAGAGGTCGAAGAGCGACCCTGCCTCGTGGATGTCGACGTCGGTACGCGGCGCGTGAGCCTCTCCGCTCACGGCCGGCGCCGGCTTCGGGTCCGGCGCGGCCTTCTCGGGCTCGGGCTCCGGGTCGGGCTCCGGGTCGGGCTCGGCTGGCGTCTCCGCCTCGACCGCCGCTTCTTCGGCGGGTGCGGTCGGGGCCTCGTCGACCACGGCTTCCGGGGCAGCCTCGGCCACGGGTGCGGCCTCAGCGGGGGCGGGAGCAGCCGGAGCCGCGGCCGCGACCGCGCCCTCCGGGGCCTCGATGTCGAAGAGCGAGCCGAGGCTGTCGAAGTCGACGTCGGTCTTCGGCTCCGAGGTCACTCCCGAACCTGCCACCGGCGCGGCGGGTGCCGCAGGCGCCTCAGGTGCTGCGGCCGGGGCCTCAGTCGTGGCCTCGACCAGAGCGGTCTCGGCCGGAGCAGCCTCGACCGGAGCGGTCTCGGCCGGAGCAGCCTCGACCGGAGCGGCGGGCTCGGCGGCCTTGGCCGTCGCCGGCTCGGGCTCGCTGGCCGGGATGTCGAAGAGCGAACCACCCGCGCTGAGGTCGATGCTCGGCTCTTCGGCGGCCGGCGTCGCAGCCGGGGCCGCGGGCTCGGCTGCCGGAGCAGCCGGAGCAGCCGGAGCAGCCTTCGCCTCAGGCGCTGGTGCGGCCTCCTCGGCCGGTGCGGCCGGGATGTCGAAGAGCGAGCCGCCTCCACCGAGGTCGACAGCAGGCTCCTCGGCGGGCGCCGGCGCGGCCGGAGCTGCCTTCGCCTCGGGTGCGGCAGCAGGCTCCGCCTCCTGAGCCGGTACGTCGAAGAGCGACCCACCAGACCCGAGATCCGCAGCAGGCTTCTCAGCCGGCTTGTCGGCAGGCTTGTCGGCCGGCACGTCGAAGAGCGAGCCACCCGAAGCCGGGGTCTCCTCCTCGGCAGGTGCCTCCGCAGGCGTGTCGAAGAGCGAACCGCCACCGTCGAATAGCGAGCCACCGGAGGCCGGCTTCTCCGGCTCGGCGGCCGGAGCGGGGGTGTCGAAGAGCGATCCGCCACCCGACGTACCTCCCGAGGCCGGCTCGGCCGGGGCAGGCGTGTCGAAGAGCGAGGACGCGTCGGCCGGAGCCTTCGGAGACTCGGTGGTCTCCGCGGGGGAATCGAAGAGAGACGAACCCGCAGCGGCGGTGGCAGCACCGGCGGCCGGAGCGGCTTCCTCGACAGCCGGAGCAGCCTTGGCGGCGGCACCGACCTTCGCGCCCTCACCCGGGGCCAGCTTGGTCGCCTGCTCGCCCTTGACGGACGCGAGCAGCATCTGCGCGACGTCGAGCACCTCGACCTCTTCGCGTGCGGCCCCGTTGGCCTGGGCCTTGGTCAGGCCGTCGGAGAGCATGACGCGGCAGAACGGGCAGCCGACGGCGATCTGGTCGGCACCGGTGGCGACGGCCTCGTCGGTGCGGTTCTCGTTGATCCGCGACCCGATCTTCTCCTCCATCCACATCCGGGCGCCACCGGCGCCACAGCAGAAGGAGCGCTCGGAGTTGCGGGGCATCTCCTTGTACTCCGCACCCGGCATGATCTGCAGGAGCTCGCGCGGCGGCTCGTAGACGCCGTTGTGGCGACCGATGTAGCACGGGTCGTGGTAGGTGATCGAGCGCTTGTGGGCGCCGGCGCCGTCCGCAACGGGCGTCAGCTTGCCCTCGCGGACGAGGCGGTTGAGCAGCTGGGTGTGGTGGACGACCTCGAGCTCGATGCCGAACTCCTTGTACTCGTTCTTCAACGTGTTGAAGCAGTGAGCACAGGTGGTGACGGCCTTCTTGACCTTGAACTCCTTGAACGTCTCGACGTTCTGCTGAGCCAGGCCCTGGAAGACGAACTCGTTGCCGGCGCGGCGGGCGGAGTCGCCGGTGCAGGTCTCGCCGTTGCCGAGTACGCCGAAGGAGACCCCGGCCATGTCGAGCAGCTCGGCCACGGCGCGGGTGGTCTTCTTGGCCCGGTCCTCGTAGGCGCCGGCACAGCCGACCCAGAACAGCCAGTCGACCTCCTCCAGCGACTCGATGTCCTTGCCGACCTCCTTGACGTCGAAGGGCAGGTCCTTGGCCCAGTCCATGCGCGCGTTGGCGTTCATGTTCCAGGGGTTGCCCTTGCCCTCGAGACCCTTGAAGAGGCCGTTGAGCTCAGAGGGGAAGTTGGACTCGACGAGCACCTGGTAGCGGCGCATGTCCATGATGTGGTCGACGTGCTCGATGTCGACGGGGCACTGCTGGACGCAGGCACCGCAGGACGTGCAGGACCACAGGACGTCCTCGTCGATGACGAAGCCGCCGTCCTCGGGGTTGTAGAACCAGTCGAGCACCTCGGTGTTGCCCCCGGCACCCTCCGGGGCGCCGTCGGCCTTGCCGATCAGCGGCTTCTCCTTGAGATCGCCGTCAGCGGCAGCGGCGTACGCATGCTCGCGCAGGCCCATCATCAGCAGCTTGGGTGAGAGCGGCTTCTCGGTGTTCCAGGCGGGGCACTGCGACTGGCAGCGACCACACTCGGTGCAGGTGGTGAAGTCGAGGATGCCCTTCCAGGAGAAGTCCTGGATCGAGCCGACACCGAGGATGGCGTCCTCGGGGATCCGGTCCTCCTCGACGTCCTCGAGGGTGACCGGCTTGCCGTCGATGAGCATCGGCTTGATCGCGCCGAGCGCGGTGCCGAGCGGGCGCGCGCCGTCGACAGCAGACGTACGTGAAGCAGGCTCGCGCTTGAACCAGATGTTGAACCAGGCGGTGAAGCGGTGCCAGGCGACACCCATCGTCAGGTGGGTGGAGACGACGGCCAGCCAGATCAGCGCCGTGATGATCTTGAAGGCCGCGATCCCGTAGATGACGTTCTCGAGCGTGTGGATCGCGTCGGGGCCGGTCGGGTAGAGCGCCCCGAAGAACTGCGAGATCGGGAAGTGGAACGCGGTGGCGTGCTCGGCGACCTCGCCGCCGTGGGCCTTGGCGAGGTTGTACTCCGCACCGCGGATGAACAGGATCGCCGCGCTCTCGACCAGCACCATCGCCTCGACGAAGAACGCCTGCCACTGCGTGGAGCCGTAGAACCGCGTGCCGCGACCCATCTTCGAGGGCAGGTGGGTCACCCGGTAGATGATCAGCGGGATGATGCCCAGCGCGCCGAGCAGGCCGAGGAGCTCGGCGAGCCACTCGTAGGCGAACAGCTTGCCGATGACCGGGAGCGTCCACTCGGGGTCGAAGAGCTGGAAGTACGCAGCCCCGACCGCTGTCGAGAGCAGCAGGAACGCGGCGAAGGCGAACCAGTGGAGCACGCCGACCCAGGTCCACTGCAGCATGCGCGTGTGGAGGACCGTCTCTTTCAACATCGTCAGGGTGCGGGCGAGTGGCTGGTCGACGCGGCTGATCGGCGTACCGATCTTGATGACCGCGAGCATCGACCGGACCGCCTTGATCACCAGGTAGGCGGTGGCCACCGTTGCCGCAAGACACACGACGATGGCGATGATCTGCAACATGCCTAGGCGCTCCTCATCAGGGGGCAGGACTGCCGGAATGAACCGAGCCTAATGCTTCAGGTCGGCTCGACTGCGTATGGGTGGGTTGATACTACCCGTGAGTAACTTCATAAAGAAGAAACGGCCCGCGACCTGGTCAGGACGCGGGCCGTTTCTTAGGACAGCCTCAGTGGATCAAGGCCTCACTTGTTCGCGTTCACCTTGAACTTGGCGTGACCGATGTTGACGACCGACTTGGTGCCCTCGGTCGCGTCGAGGAGCGTCAGCCGCAGGGCGACGACCTCAACCAGGTTCTTGCTGCGCTCGACGACGACCTTGGTCTCGATCTTGGCCAGGCCGGGGATGTCGACGCGGGAGAGCGCCGACTCCAGCTGGGCGAGGGAGACCTTCTGGTCGTTGATGTAGATGTCGCCGAACTTGGTGCCCGAGATGGACGTCGTGGAGCCCTTGCCCTTGACGTACTTGGCGTTGGCCTGGGCGCGGATGGCCTCGATGCGGATCGCGCCGTCGCCGATGTTGACGCTGGCGACCTCACCGAAGGTGTAGCCCTCGGCGGTGGTCTTGGTCTGGTTCGAACGCTGGCCGCTCGTGAGGCCCTTGACGTCCAGGATGTCGCCCGCCTCGCCCAGCGGAACGCCGGCGATGGACTTGGTCTTCAGCTTGCCCTTGGTGCCGGCGCAGCCAGCGTTGGTCAGCGGGTTCTTGCCGATCTGGACGGCGCCGCCGAGAGCGGAGGCGTCGACCGAGTTGGAGAAGCCGTTGAAGACGGCGGAGAAGGCCTGGCCGTTGATCTCGGCGCGGGAGCGACCGACGATGACCTCGGAGTCGGTGCCGTGGAGCTTGATCCAGATGCCGTTGGCGTAAGCCTGGGCGCCGTCGGCGTTGGTCTTCTCGACGGTGTTGCCCAGACCGATGGTGGCAATGCCCGGGATGACGAGCGGCTTGTCACGGCCGGGGATCGGGAGGTCGATCTTCTGGCCGGGACCGGCCGGGTCGAGGACCACGTGAGCGATCTTGGCCTTGGAGTCGGCCTTGTAGGCCTTCCCGTCCCACCAGGCCTGGGAAACCGAGCTGAGGCCCTCGACGGTGACCTTGCCCAGCGGGCTCTTGTCGAGCACGACGTCGGCGATCTTGTGCTCCGAGATGGACTTGACCACCGCGCCGGACTTGACGGTGCGCTGCTTGGTGGTGGTCGCACCGATCGTGCCGATGCCGGGCACCTTGGCGCCGGCGGTGTTGTTGTTGACGTCGTAACCAGCCTTACGGGTGCACCCGATCGTCTGGTATCCGAGGTCTCCCGAGTTGGCCGGGATGCTTCCACCGGTCACGCGGGTGCCGAAGCCGCTCGCGAACAGCCCGAAGGAGGTGTTCGTCAGTGCGGCCTGAGAAGGCGCCGGCACAACCAGAACTGCGCCGACGACGGCGGCAGCGGCTGCGGACAGCGCGAACGTACGGATGCTTCGCATTGTTGGTTGGACTCCGATTCTGCGGTGGGGATCCCCCAAGATCCCCGCAACGGGGCCGTGCCACCTGCCAGATCCGGGGGAACCTGGCGCACTCCCGAGTTAAGGGGTGGCACATCGGGCAAACGAGAGAAAACCACGGAAGTTATCGGGACGGAGGTCCTATTTCTAGATGACCCTTCCTGGCCATGGGTAACCCACCCGGGCATACGCAAACGGGGCCGTGACCTCGGAATGAGGTCACGGCCCCGTTGTGGGCCACTCGATGACTACCGGGTCAGGTCGAGCTTGATTCCGGTGAGACCGTCGATGACGCCCGTCACCGTGTCGAGCACCGGGGCGACCACGTTCTCGCCCAGCGACGGCTGCGCCGGCGCCGGGGTCGGCTCGGGCTCGGGTTCGGGCTGGGGCTGCGGAGCGGGCTCCGGGGCCGGCTCGGGAGCCGGTTCGGGAGCGGGGGCCGGGTCCTTGTCCGACAAGGTGTCACCCTCGCGTGGGGCGGAGATCGTCCCGCTGGAGGAGTGAGCGCCGCCGTAGGTCTCGGCGGTGGAGGGTGCGTCGTAGTCGCCGTTGGAGTGCTTGCCGCCGGCGGTGGTGCCCGGGGCCGCGGGGGAGAACGGCGACGTCCTCTCCGGCGCGATCACACCGGGGGCGTCGATGATCTTCTGGTCGGCGACGTCGACCACGGGTACGGCGTCGTACTGGCCGGCGTGGGCCTTGGCCTGCGTGGTCTCGAGGCCCTGTTCGACGTTGGCCTGGGCGAAGGCGCCGATGCCGGCCGAGGCGATCGCCATCGCGGCGAGCGGCAGCAGCACGGCCTTCTTGTTGCGGGCGCGGCTCTTCGGGATCCGGTGCTCCTCGACCACGCCGTTCCGGGTCGGCACCTGCGCGGCGGCGTACGGCGGCATCGCCGGGTTGGCGAACGTCACCGGCCCGGCAGGGTGGAACTGCTGTGCCGTGTAGGGGCTCGGCTGGTAGGCGTACTGCGGCAGCCGGGTGTGCGCGGGCATCGGGCGCTGGTAGGTGGCCCGCGGCGGCTGGGAGTAGCCGGCATCGGAGTGTCGCAGGACGATCGCCGTGCCGGGCTGCGGCGGCGGGTATGGCGTGTACGGCGTGTGATGCGGTCGCACTCGCTCCGCGGCTGGGTTCGTCTTGGGATTGGTGAACCACGACTCGTCCGCCGGGGACACCCCCTCGAGAGCGCGGCGAGCGATCTCGAGGGGTTCGGGCGCGGTGTCGTTCGTGGGGAGCATCGGTGTGGCGGGGTGTCGAGCCGGCGTGGGTGGGACGTTCGAGTGGTCCCCCGTCGCGGGCCGACGATTCGCTTCAGTCATCTGACGCTGTCTCCTGAGCGCGTAGCGAGTGTCGGTTGTGTCGCGCAGCACGTAACGGAACCAGAATCGCGCCGGTTTGTCACCTTCTTCTCGGAAAAAAGTTACTGATCAGCCAAGATGGGCGATCAGTAACTTTTTCTATACATTGAGAGATATTCCTGGCCGGTGGCCTACAGCGCGGCGATGGCCTCGGCGATGCTGAGGACTCGCTTGGCGGACTCGACGTGGAGGGCCTCCACCATCTTGCCGTTGTAGGTCGCGACGCCGCTGCCGGCGGCCTCGAACGCCTCGATGAGACCCTTGGCGTCCGCCACCGCCTGCTCGCTGGGCGCGAAGCCTGCGTTGGCACCCTCGACCTGGGTCGGGTGGATCAGGGTCTTGCCGTCGAACCCGAAGATCCGGCCCTGCTCGACCTCGGCCGCGTAGCCCTCGGCGTCCTTCACGTTGTTGTAGACGCCGTCGAGGATGACCTTGCCGCTCGCGCGCGCGGCGAGCACGGCCAGCTGGAGGCTGGTGACCAGGTTGGCGCGGGCCGGGACGTGGTCGACGTACAGCTCCTTGACCAGGTCGTTGGTGCCCATGACGAGCACCGTCAGCCGCTCGGAGGCGGAGGCGATCTCCTCGGCGTTGAGGATGGCGTACGGGCTCTCGATCATCGCCCAGAGCTTCGTCTGCTCCGGGACGCCGGCCTTCTCGAAGGCCGCGACGAGGTCGTGCACCTGCTGGGCGCTGTTGACCTTGGGGACCACGATCGCGTCGGGTCCTGCCTTGGCCGCGGTGGCCAGGTCGTCGGCATGCCACTCGGTGTCGGCGCCGTTGATGCGGATGGTGAGGTACTTGTTGCCGTACTCGCCCGATGTCACGGCCGCGGCGGCGTTCTCGCGCGCCTCCGGCTTGGCGTCGGGGGCGACGGCGTCCTCGAGGTCGAGGATCAGCGCGTCGGCGGTGATCGTCTTCGCCTTCTCGAGGGCGCGCGTGTTGGAGCTCGGCATGTAGAGAACCGAGCGCAGGGGGCGGAAGGTCGTGTCGGTCATCTCAGTCCTCGATCTCGATCGCGTCGTAGAGCTCCTTGAGCTTCGGGTCGATGGCGGCCAGCTCCTCGGCGAGGTCGACGAGCACCAGGCACTGCTTCAGCGAGGCGTCGTCCTCCATCTTGCCGTCGAGCATGACCGCGCCGGTGCCGTCGCCCATGGCGGCGACCACGCGGCGCGCGTGCTTGATGTCCTCGACGCTGGGGGAGAAGACGCGGTTGGCGATCTCGATCTGCTTCGGGTGCAGGCTCCAGGTGCCGACGCAGCCGAGCAGGAACGCGTTGCGGAACTGGTCCTCGGCCGCGACCACGTCGGTGATGTCGCCGAACGGGCCGTAGTAGGGGTAGATCCCCGCCGCGGCGCAGGCGTCGACCATCTTCGCGATCGTGTAGTGCCACAGGTCCTGCTGGAAGACCGCGCGGTTGCCGTGGATGTCGCCGTCGACCGGGTCCTGGCGGACCAGGTAGCCCGGGTGGCCGCCGCCGACGCGGGTGGTCTTCATCTTGCGGTCGGCCGCGAGGTCGGCCGGGCCGAGGCTGATGCCCTGCATGCGCGGGGAGGCGAGCGCGATCTCCTCGACGTTGGCCACGCCGCGCGCGGTCTCGAGGATGGCGTGGATGAGGATCGGCTTCTGTACGCCGCCCTTGGCCTCGAGCTGCGCGAGCAGCCGGTCCACGTAGTGGATGTCCTCGGGACCCTGCACCTTCGGCACCATCACGACGTCGAGCTTGTCGCCGATCTCGGTGACCAGGGTGACCAGGTCGTCGAGCACCCACGGGGAGTCGAGCGAGTTGATCCGGGTCCACAGCTGGGTCTTGCCGAAGTCGGTGTTCTTCGCGATCTCGACCAGGCCCTCGCGCGCCGCGACCTTGTTGTCGGCCTTGACGGCGTCCTCCAGGTTGCCGAGGAGCACGTCGACGGTGCCGACCATGGCGGGCACCTTGGCCGCCATCTTCGGGTTCGACGGGTCGAAGAAATGGATCGCACGACTGGGCCGTGCCGGGATCTCCCGCAGCGGTGCGGGGGCGCCCACCGCCAACGGTGCGAAGAAGTCCTTGGGGCTCTTGTGACTCATGCCGGTCACCCTAACGGCCGGGAGTTACCGGCCGGTAGGTGTCTCGGCTTGTAACGATCACGACCGGCGTCGGGAGGGATGGTCCTTGGGAACCTGGGCGCCGTGACGGATCCGGGCGCCGGCGTCGAAGCCGGCGAGGACGGAGCGGACGGTGCTGCGGACCTTGCTGGGGTTCTTCTTGTAGTTGGTCATGACTCCAGAGTGCTCTCGCGGAGCGTCGAGGAGGAGTGGCAGGATTGACTAAGAGTGATAGATTCTTGCCATGCCTGCGAAGCCGTCCATCGCCATCCCGATCGTCGACGGGATGACCCTGTTCGAGATCGGGATGCCGCTCGAGGCGCTCGGCTACGACTGGGACCACGACGCCAGCCCGCTCTACGACGTGGTGCTGTGCGGCGACCTGCGTGGGGTGCGCGTCCACGGTGGACCGCGGCTGACTCCGCAACGGCCGATGGCCGCGCTGGCCGAGTTCGAAACGGTGCTGGTGCCGGCGATCCGTCCGGGCGAGCCGATCAGTCCGACCCTGGTCCGGGAGCTGCGCCGGGCCGCCGCGGGCGGGGCTCGGATGGTCTCGCTGTGCACGGGTGCCTTCGCCCTGGCCGAGGCCGGGCTGCTGGACGGTCGCCGCGCCACGACCCATTGGCGATGGACGGAGCTGTTCCGGCGTACGTATCCCGGGGTCGACCTCGACCCGCGGGCGATCTACGTCGACGACGGTGTGCTGACGAGCGCAGGCTCGGCCGCAGGGCTGGACTTGTGCCTCCACCTGATCCGCACCGACCACGGCCAGCACGCCGCCAACACCATCGCCCGCAACCTGGTCATCGCCTCGCACCGCGACGGCGACCAGGCGCAGTACGTCGCGGCCGACCCGCTCACCGAACAGGCCCACTGGCTCGACGAGCTGCGCAGCTGGCTCCGGGCCAACCTGCACGAGGACATCACTCTCGAGCGTCTGGCGGCGGCTGCCGCGGTCTCGCCGCGCACCCTCGCCCGGCGCTTCGAGCGCGACCTCGCCACCACTCCGATGCGCTGGGTCACCGCAGAGCGGATCGCGGTCGCCAAGACCCTCCTCGAGACCACCGATCTGCCGATCGAGCGGATCAGCCGCGAGTCCGGCTACTACTCACCGGTGACTTTCCGGGCGGGGTTCACCTCGGAGGTCGGCGTGACTCCGGGGCGCTACCGGTCGCGGTTCTCACGTCGCGAGGTGGGTTAGGCCGGGATGTTCACCGAGGTAACTCGGCGAGCGTGCACTGACCTGGTGGAGTTCCACGATGGGAGTGGCGCCTGACCGAGTTACCTCGGTGAACATTCACCGCCGCTGCCACCAACGGCGCTTCCGGGCTTCCTCCCGGCGGCGTACGTCTGCCCTGGCCGCCTCCACCCGGGCGGCGCGGCGCTCGCGCCAGGCGTCGAGCGTCGCGTCGACGTCGCGGGGCATGGTGATCAGCGGCGGGCCCTCGGGCGCGCCGTAGCGGGCCGCGATGACGCGCTCGTTGAACTCCTCGACGATCCTGCGGGCGCCGTCCTCGGTGGTCTGGGTGTCGAGGAGGCCGTCGAGCTCGGCGTCGTCCTTGCGGAGCTGGACGGACCGGGGGAGCACCACGATCTGCTCGCGCTCGACGAGCTGCTTGACCCACCAGTCGGGATCGTGCTCGCGGTCGAGGTTCTTGATCGGCTTGCCGGCGCCGGGCAGGTTGTCGAACTCGCCGCGCTGGATCGACTGCTGCACCTGGAGGTCGACCCACTTGGCCTGCTCCTGGATCCGGGCCGCGGCTGCCGCCTTGCTCGCCGCATCGGAGAGAGGGGGCGCCTGCGTCTCCGGGCGCTCCTCGGGCCGGTCCTCGCTCGTGGGCATGTGATCACCTCCAGCGCGGGAAAGTTTACCCAGCGCTGGTTGTGCGGCGGGGCAGCAGGAGCAGCAGCCCGGCGACGAGAGCGGTGATGCCGCACACCGCCCACACCGTGAGGTAGCCCGAGAGCGGCGCGTGCGCCTCGCCGGCGATGGATCCGTCCGCGGCGAGCGCGATCGCGAAGACCGCGGAGGCGATGGCGCCACCGACGGTCTTGGTGGCGTTGGTCATGCCGGTCGCGAACGCGGTGCGGGAGGACGGTGCGGCCGCGGCGGCGGCCGCCGGCAGCGAGGCGACCAGGGCACCCGAGCCGAGCCCGACGACGGCCATGTTGAGGAGTCCCTGGCCGGTGGAGTCATGGAACGGGAGCCACATCAGATAGCCGGTGGCCACCAGGAAGCAGGCGACCGCCTGGGCCCGCACCGGCCCGAGGAACCGGGCCCACAGCGGCAGGGTGAAGGCGGAGATCGCCATCGCGATCACGTACTCAGCGATCAGCAGCGACACGAACGACGCGTCGGCGCCCAGCCCGAATCCGGCCTCGTCAGGTGACGTGCGCGCGAAGGTCGACAGCGGGATCTGTGCTCCCAGCACCGACATCCCGAAGAGGAACGCGGTCAGCTGGATCGGCCACTGCCCGCGCGAGACCAGCAGACGTACGTCGATCAGCGGCTCGCGCCCGCCGGCATCGTCCAGCGCCGTCTCGATGCGCCAGAACGGGACCAGGGTGAGCAGCCCCAGGACCACGAGGCCCCAGGCGAGGAGAGACCCGGCCCCGAGGACACGTACGCCGACCAGCCCGGCCATGACCAGGCCGAGCACGAGGGTCAGCACCGTCAGCCCGAGCCAGTCGAAGGCGCCGCCGCTGGTGCCGGAGTCGGGTTCGATGCCGACGGCGATGACGACGAAGACAGCGGTCACGGCCACGGCCGGGAAGGAGAGGATCGCCCACATCGGGAGGATGCCGACGAGGGCGCCGGCGGCGATCGCGCCGATGATCACCGAGACCTGCAGCGCGCCGACCAGGACACCGGCGGCCCGGCGGGTCAGGGCGGTGTCGCCGCCGGTGCGTTTGTGGACGATGGCGACCTCGAGGGGCAGCCAGATGACGTAGGCGCCCTGGATCGACCAGGCGACCAGGAACGAGCCGAAGTCGGGGGCGACCACGGTCCACCAGGTGGCGAGCGCGGTGATGCCGGTCGCCAGCAGCAGCACCTTCTTGTGGCCGATCAGGTCGCCGAGCCGGGCGAGCGGGGGCACGCACAGCGCGGAGACGATCAGCTGCCCGGCCTCGAGCCAGTTGAGGTCGGCGTCGGAGACGCCGAGATGGTCGGCGAGATCGGAGAAGATCGGGGTGTAGTAGCCCTGCAGGATGCCGCTGGCGAACTCGACGGCCACCAGGAAGCCGACGATCACCCAGATTCCGCGGGCGGCCTTCTCGACGCCGGTGCGCTGGCTTTCGGTGGTCACAGTGACTCGATCAACCTTCGGTAGAAGCGGATCCCGTCGAGGTAGTCATCGACCCTGATGTTCTCGTCGGCGGCGTGGATGGTGGCGCGCTGGGCAGCGGTCATCCGGAACGGCGCGAACCGGTAGACCCGGTCGCTGATCTCGTAGAAGAAGCGCGAGTCGGTCGCGGCCATCACCGTGTAGGGAGCCGGCACCGCTTCCGGGAAGACTTCCGCGATGGTCTCGGTGATCTTCGCGAAGGCCTCGTCACGTGGCGAGACCGGGGACGGCTCACCCGCGCGTACGACCTCGATCTCGACCTGCTTGTCGCCGATCGCGGCACGCAGCCGCTCGACGACCTCGGCGACGGTCTCGCCGACCATGATCCGCAGGTTGACCCCGGCCGAGGCGGCCGAGGCGATGACGTTGGCCGCCGGGCTGCCCTCGAGCGTCGTGATCGCGACGGTGGTGCGGGTCAGCGCGGCGGGCTCGGGTCCGAGCCGGGTCAGCAGCCGGGCCAGCGCCGGCGCCAGCCGACCCGCGTTGGCCAGGACAGGTCGCATGGGCTTGGCCGCGTACGGGGCGATCTGCTCGAACATCTCGACCGTCGGCGCCGGCAGCCGGACCGGCATCGACATCCGGTCGAGCCGGGTGATCGCGCGGGCGAGCCGCGCGGTCGGGCCGTTCTGGCGTGGGGTGGAGGAGTGGCCGCCGTCGCCGGTCACCGTGAGGCGTACGTCGGTGGTGCCCTTCTCGGCGACGCCGACGACCCCGATCGGTGCCGCGACGCCCGGGAAGGCGTCGAAGGCGACCGCGCCGCCCTCGTCGAGCACGAACCACGGCTCGACCCCCTGGTCGCGAAGCTCCTGGACCGCTGCCCGCGCGGCCGCGCCGGTCGTCTCCTCGTCGGAGCCGAACGACAGCCAGACGTCGTACGCCGGCTCGAACCCGTCCGCGAGGAGCCCCTCGACCGCGGCGCAGATCGCCACCAGCTGGCCCTTGTCGTCGAGCGTGCCGCGCCCGTGGATCACGCCGTCGACGATCTCGCCGCCGAACGGGTCGTGGGTCCAGACGCCTGCGATCGGGACGACGTCCTGGTGGGCCATCAGGACGATCGGCTTCTCGGCCGAGGCGCCGGGCCAGCGGAAGAGGAGGCCGTGGGTGCCGACCGGGTTGAGGTCGAGGGTCGCGTGCAGCAGCGGGAAGTGCTCGCGCAGCGCCTCGTGTAGCTGCTCGAACGCCTTCTGCTCCGCGCCGGAGCCGTCGTTGACGGTCGGGGCTCGAAGTGCGGCCTGAAGAGCGGCGACGGCATCGAGTGTCATGGCCGCAACCTAGTCGGCTGTGGCGGTGCGGATCACCGTGGTGGCGTCTCCGTCACCAGTTTGTGGCCTTCCCTGCGCCGGGCAGCGGCACGTCGCGCGGGTGGATGACGTAGGTGACCCCGTCGGTCGAGGTCTGCCAGACCCGCTCGAAGTTCTCGCGGGTGTAGACGTTGCGCACCTCGTCGTTGGAGGAGTGGTTGGGGTCGTAGACGATCGGGTCGCCCTCGGCGGTGAAGCCACCGATGACCAGCAGGTGGCCGTCGGTGCCGTAACCCGACTCCGGCATCTCCTCGCGTTCCCAGCTGGCGGAGACGACCAACGGGAAGCCGGCCGCCACCAGAGCCTCGGCCTCGGCCAGCGAACGCAACCGGGTCACGAACCCGTCCAGACCCCAGCGGCCGGCGTAGGCGGTGTTGAACGGCCAGTTGCCGGCGCCCTCGTAGGCGTAGTCCCAGGTGTTGATCGCGGCGTAGGCGACCTGCGGGTCACCGTTGGGCGCCTCGATGTCCGTCAGCTCGCCCGCCGGGACCTCGTGACCCCAGTGGTACTGCACCATCGTCGTCGAGGTCGGTGAGCACCAGACCTGACCACCGCCACCGAACTCCGGGTATTCGCCGCGGTGGATGTTCTGGCTGAACGGCGGCACCCTGAGGTCGACCTCGCTGTCGAGGGTCGGCGTGCTCGTGCCGGGGTAGGCGGAGTCGGGCAGGTACTCGTTGGTCAGCGTCGAGACCGTTCGCAGGCTGGGGGAGACGGTCGCGCCCTCGGGGCGCAGCAGGGTGACCCTGGTCTGGAACGCCTCGGGCTCCTTGCCGGTCCGGGCGACGTACGTGTCGGTGTAGAGCGCCGCGTCGGTGTCGCTCTGTCCTTCGACGGAGGTGCGGTGGATGTCGCCGGCCGCGAAGTCGTCGCCGGCCGTCCAGCGGCCCATCACGAACCACTTCGTCCAGGTGCCGTCCGCCTTCCGCCCGCGGAACCGGATCTCGGCCCAGGTGCCGGTCGGGGTGTCGACGTCCCACGAGGTGACCGACTCGTCGATCGGGTATCCGGTCGTGACCACGGGCGAGGTCCACGTGCCGTACTCGTAGGTCCTGGCCGTGCCGTCGCCGAAGGGGTCGGCGTAGGTGGTCGTCTCGCTGCCGCGGCCGATCCGGAGGGTGCCGTGCCGGTCCGGGCGCAGGTTGCTCGACCTGCCCTTCGCGAAGTCTTCGAGGCTGTTCCACCGGGTGAGGGTGATGTCGGTGGGGGTCTCAGGCTCGGCCGCGTGGACCGGAGTCGTGGGCGCGACCAGGACGACTGCGGCGGCGAGCGCGGCGACGTACGCGAGGCGGGACCGAGGGCTCATGCCCGGCACGCTATTCCTCCTCGGAGGGCCGGGCCATGACATTTCGGCAGTCCGACTCCCGGGAAACTTCGGTGTCGGCTGGCATCCTGGTCGTCGTGAACAACTTCGCATCCGACGGCTGGTTCAAGGACGAGTTCCACAAGAGGTACTCCGAGTCGGCCAAGGAGATCGGCCGGTTCAACCTTGCCGTCTTCGGTAAGACCGGGGTCGGCAAGTCGACGCTGGTCAACGCCGTCTTCGGGGCGGAGGTGGCGAAGACCGGGATCGGCGAGCCGGTGACGAAGGAGTCGACGCTCTACCTGCACACCAGCGGGTTCTTCGGGCTGCTCGACACCCAGGGCCTGGAGATCGGCGTCGAGGGCGACCGGGTGATCAAGGATCTCGCCAAGCTGATCCAGGAGCGGCGCCGCAAGCCGCAGTCCGAGCAGATCCACGTCGCCTGGTACGCCGTACGTTTCGCCGACCGCCGCTTCGAGGACACCGAGGCCGCGTTCATCCAGAAGCTCGCCGACCTGGGGCTGCCGGTGGTGCTGGTGATGACCCAGGTGCCGACCTCGCCGACGGGTGCCTACCACCCGGACGCGGTCGAGTTCGCCCAGCAGATCGACGCGCGGGGACTGCCCGTGCACGGCGCCCGGGTCTACCTGACCAACGCCAAGGCCGACGACTTCTCCGGCCAGCAGGTCCACGGGCTGCAGGAGCTCGTCGATGCCACCTTTCGATGCGCGCCTGCAGGGGTCGAGGAGGCCCTCACCGCGGCGCAGAGGGTGGATCTCAAGCGCAAGCAGGAGCAGGCGAACACCGTGATCGCGGGTGCCGCGACCGCTGCTGGGGCGGCCGGAGCCACCCCGATCCCGTTCTCCGACGCGGTCGTACTGGTGCCGATCCAGCTCGGGATGATGGCGCGCATCTCGGCGATCTACGGCATCGAGGTGGACAAGGCCGCGATGGCCTCGATCGCGGCCACCGCGGCCGCCACCCAGGCCGGCCGCACCGTCGCCGGCAACCTGCTCAAGATGATCCCCGGGTTCGGCACCGTCGGCGGTGGGGCGATCAACGCCACCGTCGCGGCGGGTTTCACCGGCGCGATCGGCGCCGCCTGGTCGGCCGTCTGCGTCAAGCTCGGTGAGGGCAAGCTGCGCGGGGTCAACGGCGCCCTGGACACCGAGAGCATCCGGACGCTCTTCCTCGACGAGCTGAAGACCCAGATCTCGAAGCTGAAGCTCCACGCCAAGGAGAAGTGAGCCTCCGCCTCACTCCGCCATGGCCGCCTCGTACGCCGCGGCGAGCTGCTCGCTCGCCCGCGGGGCGTCCGGGTCGGGACGTGGCGTCCCCAGATGGAGCTCGCGCAGCTCGTCCATGAACGACTCCACCATCTCGGGACCGGCATCGCGCAGCAGCTCCGCGCGGACCCGGAGCTGCCGGGTGCCATCGCGATGGGCGAGCCCCCAGTTGCCGAGAGCGACCATGATCGGCAGCGTCTGGATGCCCGCCTCGGTCAGCGCGTAGGCGGCCTTCTGGCCGCGGCCGACCTCCTCCTTGGTGAGCAGACCACCCTCGACCAGCTTCTTCAGCCGGCTGCTGAGGATGTTGGAGGCGATGCCCTCCTCGGAGCTGCCCAGCAGCTCGCGGAAGTGGCGACGGTTCCCGAACATCACGTCGCGCAGCACGATCACCGACCAGGGGTCCCCGAAGACCTCCACGGCTGCGTTGATCGGGCAACCCGATCTGGGCTCGCTCACTCGGTGGCTCCTGCACTCGGAAATAGTGGTTGCAATCTGCAATCGGGAAGTCTACTCTCGACGCCAGTGATTGCAAAGTGCAACCACTCTGAATTCGAGGGAGACTGACATGTCACTCGTACGCGCTCACACCATCGGCGTCTCGTTGGACGGCTTCGCCACCGGCGACGGCCAGAGCCTGGAGGCGCCGTTCGGCCACGCCGGCATGCGGCTGATGGAGTGGTTCTTCCCGACCAGGACCTTCCAGAGCGCGACCGGCCACCGGGAGCGGATGGAGGTCGACCCGGCAGCCGATCCCGACGACGCCTTCGCCGCCCGCGCCTGGGAGGGCATCGGGGCCGAGATCATGGGCGCCGGCAAGTTCGGCCCTCCGGGATGGCAGGACGACGCCGACTGGACCGGCTGGTGGGGCGAGGAGCCGCCGTTCCACACGCCCACCTACGTGCTGACCCATCAGCCCCGCGAGTCGATCGAGATGAAGGGCGGCACCGTCTTCCACTTCCGCGACGCGCCCATCGAGGAGGTGCTGGCCGAGGCGCAGGAGGCGGCCGCCGGCCAGGACGTACGCATCGGCGGCGGCCCCTCCTCGCTCCGGGACTTCCTGGCAGCCGGTCTCGTCGACCACCTGCACGTCGCGGTCGTCCCGATCATCCTGGGCCGTGGCGTACGGCTGTGGGACGGGCTGGAGGCGCTGGAGGACGGCTACGAGGTGGCCTCGACCACCACACCGAGCGGCGTCACCCACATCACCTTCGACCGGACGCAGGTAACCCGATGAGCACCGTCCTGTGGCACTTCTCCATGTCGCTCGACGGCTTCGTCGACGGAACCGAGCCGGGGATGGCGTGGCTGAACGACGTCACCGGGAAGCCCGGTGTCGAGGAGGCGTACTCCTCGCAGCTCGGCGCCGTCCTGGGCGGGCGCAAGGGCCACGACGCCTACCCCGACGCGATGCCGTACGGGGACTGGCAGGGGCCGGTCTTCATCCTCACCCACCATCCCGAGGACGCCCGGCCGCAGGAGCACGTCACCTTCCTCAGCTGCGACGTCGGCGAGGCGCTGCGGATCGCGGTCGAGGCGGCCGACGGGAAGAACGTCGAGGTCCATTCCGCCGACATCGGCCGCCAGCTCCTCGAGCGCGGCCTGATCGACCGGATCGACCTGCACATCGCGCCGGTCCTGCTGGGCGACGGCATCCGCCTCTACGACAACCCGGGCGGAGCGCCGATCAAGCTGCACAACCTGATCGGCGACGACCCGCATCTGGAGGTCGACCTCCGCTACGCCCCGGTGCGTCCGTGACGCTCCGGGGTACGCGGCCTCAGACCTGGCAGCCGGCCGCTCGAGCGACGGCGAAGGGGTAGGACTGCGCCGGTCCGGTGCCGTAGTAGTACGGCGAGCACAGGTAGGCCCAGGTCCTGGGGCCGACGATGCCGTCCACCACCACCGAGGAGTCCCAGTAGCGCCACGAGGTCTGACGGGCGATCACGGCCTGCCGGGTCAGGTTGCCGTACGCGCCGTCCACCACCAGATCGATGCCGGGCTGCCAGTTGAGCAGCGTCTGGATGTAGCGGACACACGTGCCGTTGCCGCCGTAGGAGTAGTTGTACGACGTGCAGGTCGCGGCCTGCGCCGGTGCGGGGGCGGACATGCTGGTGACGGTCGCGCCGGTGATCGCGATGAGGGTCGCGGAGACGATCCCGGCGATCCGCCGCTTCCACGTACGCGGGACGATGCTGGTGGTTGACATGTTCTCTCCTGGGACCGTGCGGTGGTGTCGGCTTCGGGCCGACATCTCGACGCGTCACGCTAAACGCCTCCCACCCGGGCCGGCACCCAACGAATTCGCGGAAACGAACCGCCGTCGGGGTCGCGAGGGTGCGGGAGTGGTCAGCCTGTTCTCGCTTCCGCTCCTGCAGACGCCGCGCGCCCGGGTGGCGCGCACGATCCGGGCCGTGACCGGTGGTCCCAGCCCGCTCGCCGGGAGGACCGTGCTGATCACCGGCGCCAGCTCCGGGATCGGTGAGGCGACGTCGTACGCCGCGGCTCGACGGGGCGCGCACGTGCTCCTCGCCGCCCGCCGGGCCGAGGAGCTCGAGCGGGTGCGGAGGACCATCGAGCAGAGCGGCGGGAGGGCGTCGACGTACGTCGTCGACATGGCCGACGGTGACTCGATCGATGCGCTGGTGGAGCAGCTGCTCGCCGAGCACGGGGCGGTCGACTACCTGGTCAACAACGCCGGCCGGTCGATCCGGCGGTCGCTGGAGCTGACTCACGACCGCTTCCACGACTTCGAGCGGATGATGGCCGTGAACTACTTCGGTGCGGTCCGGCTCACGATGGGCCTGCTGCCGGCGATGCGCGCCCAGCGGTTCGGCCACGTGGTCAACATCGTCACCTGGGGCAACCAGATCAAGGCCCCGAAGTTCGCCGCATACATCGCCGCGAAGTCGGCGCTCGACGTGTTCGGCCGGATCCTGAGCCGTGAGGCCTACTTCGAGAACGTGACCTGCACCAACATGCGCGTCGCGATCGTGCGTACGCCGATGATCGCCCCGACTGACGAGTACGAGGGCCGCGGCGAGAGCCCCGAGGAGTGCGCCGAGCGCGTCGTCCGCGCCCTCGAGGACCGCCCGGTGACGGTCGACGGCGCCTTCGGGTCGGTCTTCGAGGTCCTCAACGTCGTCACCCCGCGGCTGGCCGACCTCGCCATGGCCGTCTCCCACCTGCGTACGCCGGACTCTGCCGCCGCACGTGGGCAGGACCGCCCCGGCCTATGAAGACTGCGCCTGATCCAGGAAGCCGGCGAGGATGAACGCTGCCTGGTCCACGAGCTTGACCCCGGTTCGCGGGAAGGTGTCGGCGTGAGGCGGGGAGGACGCCACCACCATGCCGGTCGACACGTTCGAGTCGGCCGGGAGGTCGGTTGTGGAGATGTTCCAGATCACCAGGCCGAACACCGAGCAGAGCAGTCCAGCGCGAGCCCAACGAGGAGTCTTGTGCCGCCAGAGCGGCGAAACCATCAGGAATGCCGTTGCGATCAGCAGGGTTCCGGACACGATCTTGCCGCCGCCGAGCAGTACGATCCCGCACAGCGCGGTGAGGACGACCCCTGTCCATGTCGCCGTCTTCTTGAAGGTGTCCATCAGGGCAGGTCTCCTCGCTCGGGCCAAGCCGTTCGGTGGCGTCGGCCGGCGGAGATCAGCTGACCGGCCGGTGACCGCCCTGGCGATCGACTATCGCGCGAGTGCCTGTCCGGAACCTGTGAAGGCGATGTGAGTTTCCTGGGTGCCTCGGCATCCTCGGCGGCCGAGGAGCCTCACCAGCGGCCGCGGTGGACGACGTCCTCGAGCGGGGTGCGCTTGCGGCGGGTGGGGGAGCCCTTGGCGCCGCCGGAGGCGGGGTGGCCGATGGTGACGGCCCCGATCGGGTCGAAGGCGTCGGGGATGTCGAACGCCTTGCGGACCGCGGCGTCGGACTCGGGCGGGATGCCGAAGTAGAGGGCGCCGAGGCCCTCGTCGACCACGGTCTGCAGGATCAGCATGGTCGCCATCGCGGTGTCCATGTGCCAGAACGGCATCGGCCAGTGCGCCTCGTCGCGGTCGGTCCAGCCCTTGTCGGGCTGTGCGTAGCGGTCCAGGTAGGCCGCCTTGGAGGAGCACGGGATCACGATCACCGGGGCCGTCATCATCCCCGCCAGCCAGCTGTCGGGGTTGTCCACGTCGGCCGTGGCCTCCCAGTAGCGGCGTACGTCCTCGGGGGTGTCCAGCACGAGAAAGGCCCAGCCCTGGGAGAAGCCGGCCGACGGCGCCCGGGTGGCGTTGTGCAGGATCTTGTCGATCACCGCCGGGTCGACCGGATCGCTGGTGTAGTTGCGGACCATCTTGCGGCGACGTACGACCTCGGAGAACTCCATAGGCACAGTGTCCCGTCTAAGGCGTGGAGCCCGTGTCCTAGGTCGGAAAGTAAGGCGCCCGGGTCGGTAAGTAGGGCGCGCGACCGATTCGGGTGCCTACCTCAGCGGAGGAGTCTTCTCGATGTCAGCAGAACACAAACTCAGCAGGAGATCGAGATGTACACCACCGTAGGTTACGAAGCAGAGGTCAAGTACCGCCGCCAGCAGATCCAGAAGGACCTGGCCAAGCGCCAGCGGGCCACCGAGGCTCGTCAGTCGCGACGCACCCGCACCCGCTGAGATGGCGGCGCGTGCCGGCAGGCAGGACTTGAATCAACGCCGAGCAGGAGGGATCCCGCTCGGCGTTGCTTCATGTCCGGGGCAGGGCGGTGTCGACCCCTGGTCCCGCACGGTGTTGTCGGAAGGCGCGATGATTGCGCCTATGGCGCAGAGTGCCGAGAGGCTGGTCGGGCGTGATGCCGACCTGGAGACACTGGCAGGGCTGGTGGGGCTGGACGGCACCGTTCAGCCGGGCGGACGTAGGCATGTCCTCCTCGCGGGCGACGCCGGTGTCGGGAAGACCCGCATCCTGCGCGAGCTCCGCGGCCGTGCCGCCGCCGACGGCAGGCAGGTGCTGGTCGGCCACTGCCTCGACTTCGGCGACAGCGCCGAGGCCTACCTGCCCTTCACCGAGATCCTCGACAACATCACCTCCGCGCTGCCCGACGTGGTCGCGCAGGTCGCCGACGTACATCCGGCGCTCCTGCGGATGGCGCCGGTGGCCCGTGCGCTCGGCGGGGCTGACACCGCCGTCCAGGAGGCGCTCGACCGGGGCAACCTCTTCGCCGCGATCCACTCGCTCCTGGAGCGCGCGGCCGAGAAGGCGCCGCTGCTGGTCGTGGTCGAGGACACCCACTGGGCCGACCAGTCCACCCGTGACCTGCTGACCTTCCTGTTCACCCGGCCGTTCGACGGCCCGGTGACGCTCGTCGCCTCCTACCGCGCCGACGACCTCCACCGCCGTCACCCGCTGCGCCGCCAGCTCGCCGAGTGGACCCGGCTGCCCTCCGTCGAGCGGTTCCACCTCGGCCGCCTCTCGGACGATGACGTACGTGTCCTGGTCGGTGAGCTCGCCGGCGACCTCGCCGACGGGGTCGACGTCGAGAGCGTCGTACGTCGCGCCGACGGCAACGCCTTCTTCGTCGAGGAGCTGGTGCAGGCCGCCGGCGCCGAGGAGCTGCCCTGGGACCTCGCCGACCTGCTTCTGATCAGGCTGGACCAGCTCGATGCGACCGCGCGCGAGGTGGTCGACACCGCCAGCGCCGCCGGCCGCGACGTCAGCGACGAGCTCCTCGAGGCCGTCGCCGGCCTCGACCGCGCCACCCTCGACGCCGGGCTGAGGCAGGCGATCGAGCGGGCGATCCTGGTGCCGCGCGAGGACGGCTATTACGTCTTCCGGCACGCGCTGCTCGGGGAGGCGGTCTATGACGACCTGCTGCCGGGCGAGCGGGTCCGGCTCCATCAGCGGTACGTCGAGGCGCTGAGCCGCGACCTCACGACCGGCAGCGCGGCCGGTCTCGCGCGTCATGCCCGTCTTGCCGGCGACCACGAGACCGCGCTCGCGGCCGGGATCGCCGCCGGCGACGAGGCGGCCGCCGCCGGTGGTCCCGACGAGGCCTCGCAGCACTATCAGCAGGCGATCGCCCAGCTCGCCGGTCGTGCCGACTCCGACCACGACACCCAGCGTCTCGTCGATCTGGTGGTCAAGGCCAGCGATGCGATGGTGGCCGCCGGGCACGCCGACCGCGCCGGGAAACTGGCTCGTGAGCAGCGGGAATCACTCCCGGCCGACGCTCCCGGTCTGTGGCGCGCGCAGCTGATGACGGTCGAG
This sequence comes from Nocardioides sp. NPDC127514, assembly GCF_040302125.1. NCBI lineage: Bacteria > Bacillati > Actinomycetota > Actinomycetes > Propionibacteriales > Nocardioidaceae > Nocardioides > Nocardioides sp. NPDC127514. Next base: position 126,391 of record NZ_JBEORF010000019.1, read on the forward strand.
ATCGAGACCAGCTTCGCCTACGTCAACGATGTCCGGGTGGGGGCGCTCGCGGAGAAGGCGATGGCCGAGCTGCCCGAGGACGCCCCGCCGCTGGTGCGGGCGCGGTTGCTCGCGGCGTACGCCCGATCGCTGATGATCTACCGCCGTCACGAGGACGCCGAACGAGCCGGCCGAGAGGCGCTGGCGCTGGCCGAGGAGCTCGGCCGCACCGGCCTCGCCGCAGAGGTCGCGGCGACGCTGGCCGGGTCGTGGGGGCGTCCGCCGCAGGAGTGGATCGAGCCGCTCCGTGAGGCGGTGGCGCGGGCCGCCAAGGTCGGCGCGCTGCACCCGGAGTTCCGCGCCCGGCTCCAGCTCGCCTTCGCCCTCGACGCGGCCGACCGTCGCGACGAGGCCGGCGAGAGCTACCGCAGCGCCTACGAGCTCAGCGTGGAGCGGGGCGTTCCCTGGGCGCCGTACGCCTTCGACGCCCGGATCGCCTGGCTCGACTACCTCCACACCGTCGGCCGCTGGGACGAGGCGCTCGCGCTGACCGACGCGTACGGCATCCCGCCGGTGCTGTGGCCGTGGCTGGAGTCCAAGCGGCTGATGATCGAGCAGGCCCGCGGCGCCGACGTCGGTGCCGAGGCGCGGCGGCTGCGGCCGTCGTGGAAGCAGGAGGTGGCCACCGCCAGCGAGTCGGCCCCGGTGGAGATCCGGGCCGCTGCGGGTCGTGGGGACATCGACGCGGCGATCGAGGCCTACGACGCCGGCGTCGCGGCCCTCACCACCGGCTGGGGAAAGTGGTTCGGCGCCCATGCCCGGCTCTCGGCGATCGCCGTCGGTGCGATCGGCTCCGCCCTCCCTGCCGTCCCCGTCGGTGCCCGCCCGCGGGTGATGGCGCAGGTGGACCGCATCGTGGAGGCGGGCACGCGGCCCGTCGAGACCGAGCAGCCCTGGGGGCTGGAGGGGCAGGCGTGGTCGGCGCGGCTGCGGGCCGAAGGGCTCCGTGCCCACTGGCTGGCCGGCATCTCCGTACCCGAGCAGGCCGAGCTCGTCGAGGCGTGGCGGGCGACCGTCGCCGCCTTCGAAGCCTTTCCGCACGTCCACGAGCTCGCCTGGTCGCGGGTCCGGCTCGCCGAGATCCTCCGGGCCGGTGGCGACACCGCCGGCGCGCGTGAGCTGGCTGACCAGGCCAGGGAAGCGGCGAAGCGGCTCGGTGCTCGGCCGCTCCTCGACCACCTGCTCACCCTCGGCAGCACGCCACAGCGGTCGGCGGCAGGTCCCTCCGGCGAGCTGACCGCCCGGGAGAGGGAGATCCTCGCCCTGGTCGCGGCCGGCCGCAGCAACGGCGAGATCGGCAAGCAGCTGTTCATCTCGACCAAGACCGTCTCGGTCCACGTCTCCAACATCCTGGCCAAGCTCGGCGCCTCCGGCCGCACCGAGGCAGCGGCCATCGGACGCCGCCGGGGGCTTGTGGAGTGATGCTGATCACGGCCGAATGAGGCACCCCTGACGTACGCCTAAGGCAGGCGCCTCATGCGTGGCCCTACCTCAGGAGCCGAGTCTGGATGCATGACGTACACCAACCAGATCAGCTACGACGCCGAGCTGGCCTACCGCCAGCAGACCATTCGCCGCGCGACCGCGGCCGACCGTCTCGCCCGCCAGGTGAAGCGCCGCCGTCCCCGCCGGATGGACTCGATACACAACTGAGTCCTCGGAGGACCGTAATGCGGGAGAAACCCGGGCCCGGAGGCGCGATGATAGGGGACATGGCGCAAAGTGCTCGGTCATTCGTAGGTCGCGACCCTGAGTTGCGCACCCTCACCGGGCTGCTCGGCGTCTCGTCCGACGAGGAATCGGGCTCGACGTCCGGGCGGCGCCAGCACGTCCTCCTCGCCGGTGACGCCGGCGTCGGCAAGACGCGCCTGCTCACTGCGCTGCGCGACCGGGCCGTGTCCGACGGCTGGCAGGTGCACGCGGGACACTGCGTCGACTTCGGCGAGAGCGCCGTGGCGTACATGCCGTTCTCGGAGATCCTCGACCGGATCGTCGCGGACCTGCCCGACGTGGTCGAGCGGGTGGCGGCCGACTACCCGGCGCTGGCCAGGCTGAGGCCCGTACGCCGCGTGATGGGCGCCAACCAGGGAGCCGCCCCGACCGGCACCGACCGCGGGCAGCTCTTCGACGCCGTCCACACCCTCTTCGAGGCGGCCGCCGAGAAGGCGCCGCTGCTGGTCGTGGTCGAGGACACCCACTGGGCCGACCAGTCCACCCGCGACCTGCTGACCTACCTCTTCACCCGGCCCTACGTCGGCCCCGTCGCGATGGTCGCGTCCTACCGCGCCGACGACATCCACCGCCGGCACCCGCTGCGCCGCCAGGTCGGCGAATGGGGCCGGCTGCCCGACGTCGAGCGGATCGTCCTGGAGCCGCTCTCCGACGACTCGGTGCGACTGCTGGTCCATGAGCTGGCCCCCGGCAAGGTCGACGCCGAACGAGTCGTACGCCGTGCCGAGGGCAACGCCTTCTTCGTCGAGGAGCTGGTGCAGGCCGGCTGCGACGAGGATCTCCCGGTCGACCTCGCCGACCTGCTGCTGGTGCGGCTGGACCGGCTCGACGGTTCGGCCCGGAGCGTGGTCCGCACGGCGAGCATCGCCGGGCGCCGGGTCACCCACGAGCTGCTCGCCGCGGTGACCGAGATGAAGACCGACGAGCTCGATGACGCGCTGCGCACCGCCGTCGAGCAGAAAGTGCTCGAGCCGACCGGTTCGCGCTACACGTTCCGCCACGCGCTGCTCGCCGAGGCGGTCTACGACGACCTGCTGCCCGGTGAGCGGGTGCGTCTGCACGCCCGGTTCGCCGAGGTGCTGAAGGAGACGCCCGGGCTGGGTGCGGCCGCGGAGCTCGCGCTGCACGCCAAGCACGCCGGCGACCTCGCGACCGCGCTACGGGCTCGCATCGCCGCGGCCGAGGAGGCCCGCAGCGTCAGTGGCGTCGGCGAGGCCGCCCACCACTACGAGAAGGCGCTGGGCCTCGCCGCCGACCCGAAGGTCGCCCAGGCGGCCGCGGTCAACCTGGACCGGGTCTACGAGCGCGCCGCCGACACGCTCATCCTCGCCGGACTGCCCTCGCGGGCCGACGCGATCCTGGCCGAGCGGCTCGACGCCATCCCGGCCGGCCCGTCGGTGGGCCGCGCGCTGCTGCTGGCGACCCGGGCGGAGGCGGCTCTCCTCATCGAGAACGGCGACCCGCTCACCTACTCCCATGACGCGATGGTCGCGCTACCTGCCGACGCCGAGCCGAAGGTGCGGTGTTCGGTCCTGGCCGTGCGCACGCGCACGCTCGTGACCTACCGCCGCAGCGAGGAGGCCGAGGCGGTCGGGCTGGAGGGCATCGAGATCGCCGAGCGGCACAGCCTCTCCAAGCTCGCCTCCGACATGGCCACCAGCCTGTCGATGCTCAAGGTCCGCACCGGCCGCGCCGGCGGCGACAAGGTCGAGGGCTTCCGGCAGGTGCTGCGCGAGACGATCGATCAGGCGCGGCAGGTCGGATCGACGTACGCGGTCAGCCGGGGGCTGTACACGCTCGGTCGCTCCTACGACGAGGCCGGGGACTACCGGGAGGCGTTGAGGTGGTTCCGGGCTGTGATCGACGAGGCCGGAGGGGAGTCGCTGCAGTGGCAGCCCTATGTCGCCGGGGCCCGCTCCGACATCGTCCGGATCCAGATGGTCCTGGGGGAGTGGGACGAAGCGCTCGCGCTGACCGGCGGCAACCTGCCGGACGCGCCGCCGATCCCGGTCGCGCTCCTCGACATGCTCCGGATGATGATGGAGCAGGCGCAGGGGGCATCGGTCGGTGACGCGGCCCACGCGCTGCGACCGTTCTGGACCCAGGAGGGCCTGGTCGCCCTCTACGGCTCGGTCGTGGAGATGACCGCGTTCGCCCGTGCCGGCGACCCCGAGGGAGTGCTCAGGGTCTACGCGGAGACGGTCGAGACTCTCGCCCAGTTCTGGACCGAGTGGTTCGGCGGCCGGGTGCGGCTGGCGGTGGTCGCCGCCTCCGGGATCGCGCAGATGCTGCCCTCGCTGCCGGCGGCGCGCTGGCCCGCGTTGGTGGAGGCCGTCGACGGGTTGCACAGCGACGGCGAGCAGGTGGTCGCACAGTACGAGCCCGGAGAGTGGGGTCCGGAGGGCCGCGCCTGGACCGCCCGGCTGGAGGCGGAGGTGCTCCGCGTCCACTGGCTGGCCGGCATCGACGCCCCGCCCCAGGAGACGCTGCTGGCGGCGTGGGAGCGCGCCGAGCAGCAGGTCGAGGCCTACGGCGATGTCCCAGGTCTGGCCGCCGTCCGGACGACGTACGCCACCATCCAGCGGGCCATGGGCGACGTGGCCGGCTCGCGGGTGACCGCCGACAAGGCCCGGACGACCGCGAAGCGGCTCGGCCTGCAGCCGTTGCTCGACGAGCTCAGATCGCTCGGCGCGACGGCGGTCAAGCAGCAGCAGGCGACGTCGACGTCGCTGACGCCGCGGGAGAGCGAGATCCTGACGCTGGTGGCGGCGGGACGCAGCAACGGCGAGATCGGCAAACAGCTGTTCATCTCCACGAAGACGGTTTCCGTGCACGTCTCGAACATTCTCGGGAAGCTGGGTGCCGGGAGTCGCACGGAGGCGGCCGCCATCGCTCGTCGTCAGCAGCTGATCAGCTGAACGTGTGGTGCTCGGTAGGAACCTGTGGCTGAATTGTCACCATCACCACGGCGGGTCGAGGAGCAGATGTGAAGCAGGGCGGGCAGCACCCGATCGCAGCCGGAGTCACGGCGCTCGTCGCGGTCGCGGTCGGAGTGGGACTGATCATCGGGATCGCGATGTTTGTCGGTGCCAACATCCTGGGCCTCGGTGGCGACGGTGCCGCCGACGACCAGGCCACCGACCCGGACGCGGGTGCCTCGCTCTACGCTCCGTCGCCCAAGCCGACCAAGACCGCGAGCGGGCCGGCGATCACGCTCAACGCCTCGCCCACGAGCGCTCCGGAGAAGCAGGCGGCCACCACGAGCCCGTCGCCGTCCAAGACCGTCGAGGAGAAGCCTGCGAAGAAGGAGATCACCCTCCAGGCCGGAACCGTCCAGGCGAAGCCGATGGAGCGGATCGACCTCAGCGGGATCTACCCGCGCGGCGAGGGCGCCATCCTCCGCCTGGAGCGCAACGACGGCCAGGGCTGGGAGGACTTCGGGATCCCGGACGTTCCGGTCACCGGCGAGCAGTTCTCCACCCCGATCCAGTCCGGCCGGATCGGGAAGCACAAGTTCCGGATGAAGGACATCGACACCGGTATCTACTCCAACGTGGTGACCGTGACGATCGGCTGAGACGGAGCCGAGGATGGAATAGGCCATCGCACGCTTGGTTGTATGGAGACATGACGGTTCCCACGATCAAGCTCAATGACGGCACTTCGATCCCGCAGTACGGTCTCGGCGTCTGGCAGGTTCCGCAGGACGAGACCGAGCAGGTGGTGAGCCAGGCTCTCGAGGTCGGCTACCGCCACATCGACACCGCGCAGATGTACCAGAACGAGGCCGGAGTCGGCGCCGCGCTGAAGAGCGCCGGACTCGCCCGCGAGGACGTCTACGTCACCACCAAGCTCAACAACTCCCAGCACGAACCCGCCAAGGCGAAGGCATCGCTGGAGAGGTCCCTGGAGCTGCTCGGCCTGGACCGCGTCGACCTGTTCCTGATCCACTGGCCGCTGCCGACGCAGTACGACGGGACGTACGCGAAGACGTGGGAGGCCCTCGTCGGCCTCCGCGAGGAGGGCCTGACCACCTCCGTCGGCGTCTCCAACTTCCAGCCCGACCACCTCGACAAGATCGTCGCCGAGACCGGCGTCGCCCCCGCTGTCAACCAGATCGAGGTCCACCCCTACTTCGCCAACGAGGCCGCTCGCGCCGCCACCCTGGCGCACGGCGCGAAGGTCGAGTCGTGGTCCCCGCTCGGACAGGGCGGCGGTGAGCTCACCGACCCGGTGGTCGCCGAGATCGCCTCCGCCCACGGCAAGTCGCCCGCCCAGGTGCTGCTCCGCTGGCAGATCGATCGTGGCGACATCGTCTTCCCCAAGTCCGTACGCCGCGAGCGGCTCGAGGAGAACCTCGCGATCTTCGACTTCGAGCTGAGCGCCGACCAGGTGACGGCCCTCGCGGCTCTCGACAAGGGCGAGTCCGGCCGCTCCGGCCCCAACCCCGACACCTTCGACTGGATCCCGTCCTACTGATCCCCGCCTCCCGCCGAGTCGGCCCGTCCTGACGCAAGCACCCGCCGAGTCGGCTCGTCATGACGAGCCGACTGAGCTCAACGGCGCCATCGACAAGGTCTACTCCGGCGGTCCGATCAGCACCAGCCATGCGGACGTCTCC